>JBKJUB010000046.1:0-8234 GCA_046590765.1 Sphingomicrobium sp.
GCCCGCTCGACCAGACCATGTTGGTGATGTCCGAGCGGCAGGGCATCGAGATTGATTATTGCCCGACCTGCCGCGGCGTGTGGCTCGACCGGGGCGAGCTCGACAAGATCATCGAGCGGAGCAGCGTTGAGAGTGCGCCGACCGCCCAACCGTCCCGGCCGGGCCACGATCAGCGGGAAGCGCCGTCGCCGCCGCGCGACTATGGTTCATCGCAACGCGGATATGGTGGCGACGATGGCTATCGCGATGGTGGATATCGCAAGGGCAAGAAAAAGTCGTTTCTGTCGGAGCTGTTCGACTGAGAAGGTGCCGCCGCCGGGTCGATTTCCGGCGGCGGCATTTTTTTGGCGTGAAGTCCCAGATACTGGCTTCAGCGCATCGCTGCGTTGGCGGTTATGTGCCTGCCGGAAACTAAAAAAGGTGCTTCGATGGACGGCATATTTGCCTTGATGAACGAGCCCGCAGCGTGGGCGGCGCTGGCAACGCTGTTGGTGATGGAAGTCGTGCTAGGCATCGACAACCTCATCTTCATCTCGATTCTTTCCAACAAACTACCCGAGGCGCAACGCCAGAAAGCGCGCCGCATCGGCATCGGGCTCGCGCTCGGCATGCGGCTGGCTCTGTTGTCCACGATCGCCTGGCTGGTCGGGCTGACCGCGCCCGTGTTCGACCTTGGCTTGACCGGCGCTCCCGGCCCAACTGGCACGCCCAATTTCGAGACCCTGTTCTCATGGCGGGATTTGATTCTGATCGCTGGCGGCGTTTTCCTGGTGTGGAAAGCGACCAAGGAAATTCACCACAATGTCGATCCAGCGCCGAACCACGACGTGTTCGACACCTCGCGGGCGGCGATCGGCTTCGGCGCTGCGATTACCCAGATCCTGATTCTCGATATGGTCTTTTCGATCGACTCGATCCTGACGGCGGTCGGGATGACCGAGCATTTGCCGATCATGGTCGTTGCCGTAGTCGCGGCGGTGCTGGTGATGCTGTTCGCGGCGGACCCGCTCGGCAACTTCATCCATGATAATCCGACCGTTGTGATGCTCGCGCTGGGGTTCCTGCTGATGATCGGCGCGGTGCTGATTGCCGACGGCTTCGGCGTCCATGTGCCGAAGGGATATATCTACGCCGCCATGGCCTTCTCCGCCGGGGTCGAGGCCCTGAATATTTTCGCGAGACGGAGAAAGGCAGCGGCATCATGAGTGCCCCCGGAAGGCTCGACTGGTGGAGCCAAAGATCAGGTTATCAAGTTCGAACGCGGACGCTAGGAATTCCGCAAGTTTAGGTTTGCGGCCAACGCTTCCGCGATCAACTTCCGCACGTTCTCCACCCCGTAGAGCGCGATGAAGCTGCCCATTCTTGGACCTTGGCTGGAGCCTAGCAGCACCTCGTATAGCGCCTGGAACCAGTGGCGCAGGGTTTCGAATTCGTGGTTCTTGCCGATGGCGAAGACGATGTTCTGGATCTCGTCGCCGGGGGTGGCGGGGTCGAGTTTGGCTAGCTCGGTATCGAGTTCGGTGAGCGCGGCGCGTTCGATGGTCGTAGGGGCGCGGCGCTGCAACGTCGGGGCGACGAAGTCGCGGGCGTAATTGACCGCGAGGCCGATGAGATTGTCGAGTTCGGGGTCGGTCTCGGGCGCGGTGCCGGGGGCGTAGCGCTGGACGAATTTCCACGCGGTTTCCTTGCTGTCGACTCCCGGCAGCGAGGCGAGGTTGAGCAACAGGCCGTAGGTCAGCGGGAGGACATTGTCGGGAACCTTGCCGCCGTGGATGTGGTGGACCGGGTTGCCGAGCTTCTGGGTGATTTCCTGCCCGGCGTAATTGCCGCGAAACTGGATATAATCGTCGACCGCGCGGGGAATCACGCCGATGTGCAACGACTTGGCCTTGCGCGGTTCGCGATAGGCGAAAAAGGCCAGGCTCTCCTCGCTGCCATAGGTCAGCCACTGATCGAGGGTCAGGCCATTGCCCTTCGACTTGCTGATCTTTTCGCCTTTCTCGTCGAGGAACATCTCGTAATTGAAACCCTCGGGCGGGCGGGCGCCGAGGATGCGCGCTATCTTGCCCGACTGAATGGTCGAATCGATCAAATCCTTGCCGGCCATTTCATAATCGACCCCGAGCGCGACCCAGCGCATCGCCCAGTCGACCTTCCACTGGAGTTTCGACAGGCCGCCTAGCGCGGACTGGGTGACTTCGCTGCCGTCCTCGTCGGTGAAGGCGATGGTGCCGGCGGCGGCATCGACCACGCGCATCGGGACTTGCAGGACGCGGCCGCTGGTTGGGGAGATAGGGAGAATCGGGGAGTAGGTCAGGCGGCGTTCTTCGCGCAGGGTCGGGAGCATCACCCCGAGGATCGCGTCCCACTGGGCGAGCACGCCGCGGATGGCATCATCGAAGCGGCCCGACGTGTAATAGTCGGTCGAGCTGGCGAAGTCATAATCGAAGCCGAAGCGGTCGAGGAAGTGGCGCAGCATCGCATTGTTCTGCGCGGCAAAGCTGTCGTGGGTGCCGAACGGGTCGGGGATCCTGGTCAGCGGCTGGCCGAGGTGGGCGGTGAGCATGGCTTGCTCGGGGACGTTGTCAGGGACCTTGCGCAGGCCATCCATGTCGTCGCTGAAGGCGATCAGGCGGGTCGGGTTGCCGGTCAGTTCTTCGTAAGCATGGCGGACCATCGTGGTGCGAAGGACCTCGTTGAAGGTGCCGATGTGGGGCAGGCCCGAGGGGCCGTAGCCGGTTTCGAACAGGATCGGGGCGCCACCTGGCTTGCCGTCGGGGTAGCGCTTGAGCAATTTGCGCGCTTCCTCATACGGCCAGGCCTTGCTGGTCATGGCGGCAGCGCGGATCGCTTCGTCGCTCAACTGTTGCCCTTTCGTTCCGGCGCGGCCAATGCTTTGGCGTGGCCGCTCCTTTGCCCCTTCCCGCGCTCCATGCAACCCATGCCGGAATCTGGATCGCGGCGGGGGGTGAGCTGCGCGAGGCGTCGCGCAGCGAGGCGATCCGGCAGTTGGCGGAGACGCCACATGTGATCCTGAACGCGCCATTGGTCGGGCAAAGGCTGGGCTATGCCGACGTGTCGGGGCTCGATTTGCTCGAATTGTTCGCGTTTGTTCATCCGGCGCGATTTGCGGTGCCGACCGTGGCGGGGATGGCGCGCGCGGTCGGGATCGAGCCGCCCGCCGACGAGCGCGACGCAGCGGGGGTGTTGCTGGGAATCGCCAGTGCGTTGCTCGACCGGCTGAAAGCTGACGACTGGGGCGAGCGCGAGGGGGCGTGGACCGCCAATGGGTCGCTGTACCGGCTGGGCTGGGCGTGGGCGCCGTTTGTCGCCGAGCGGGTTGTGCAGCCCGAACGCGGCGAGCGGATGCTGTTCACGCGCTTGCCGCAGTGGGAGGAGCAATCCGACCGCCCGCCGCCGCGGACGGTGAGTGTGTCGGGGGCCGACGCCGAAGGGAAACTGGCGACGCTGACCGGGGCGGGGGCCGAGCCGAGGCTCGGGCAGCGGGCGATGGCGGCGGAGACGGCGGCGATCTTCGCGCCGCGGCGGGCGGCAGGCGAGCCCAATATGCTGCTCGCCGAAGCCGGGACCGGGATCGGCAAGACATTGGCGTATCTGGCGCCGGCCGCCTTGTGGGCCGAGCGGGCGGGCGGGACGGTGTGGGTGTCGACCTTCACCAAGGCGCTGCAGCGGCAATTGGACGGCGAGGGCCACAAGCTTTTCCCCGATGCGGCGGAGCGCAAGGCCAAGATCGTGATCCGCAAGGGGCGCGAGAATTATCTGTGCCTGCTCAATCTTGAGGATGCGATGCAGGGCGCGTTCGCGGGGCGGGCGGCGATATTGGCGCATCTGGTCGGGCGATGGGCGGCGTACACCAAGGATGGCGACATGGTTGGCGGCGATCTGCCCGGCTGGTTGCCGAGCCTGTTCCGGCGGGCGGGCGCGGCGGCGCTGACCGACCGGCGCGGCGAATGCGTTTATGCCGGCTGCCCGCATTATCGCAAATGCTTCATCGAACGCGCCGAGCGGGCCGGGCGCGAGGCCGACCTGGTGATCGCCAATCATGCGCTGGTGATGGTCAACGCCGCGCGCGGGCGGCCCGATGCGCCGACGCGGATCCTGTTCGACGAGGGGCACCATCTGTTCGATGCGGCGGATTCGACCTTCTCGGTCGCGCTGACCGGGCAGGAAGCGATCGAGATGAGGCGCTGGATTGTCGGGCCGGAGGGGAAATCTCGGGGACGGCGGCGGGGGTTGGCGGCGCGGCTGCTCGACGTGTGCAGCTATGACGAGCAGGGTAACCAGGCGCTCGATGCGGCGGTCGAGGCAGCGCGGGCATTGCCGAGCGACGGATGGATCGCGCGGATCGTCGAGGGTGACCCGTTCGGGCCGGTCGAGCGCTTGCTCCATCAGGCGCGGGGGACGGTTTATGCGCGGGCCAAGGCGCAGGAGGCGGGCTACGGGCTGGAGACCGAGCTGGCCGATCCCGATGGCGCGTTGATCGATGCGTCGGCGGCGGCGATGGAGGCGCTGGAGGCGCTGGCCAAGCCGCTGGCGGCGCTGGCGCGGCGGCTTGAGGCGATCCTTGAGGATGCGCCCGACTGGCTCGATTCGCAGGCGCGGGCGCGGGTCGAAGGCGCGATCAACGGGCTGACCTGGCGGCGCGATACGCTCAGCGCTTGGATCGCGCTGCTGGGGCGGATCGGCGGCGCGGTTGATCCCGATTTCGTCGACTGGCTGGCGATCGACCGGGTCGAGGGGCGCGAATATGACATTGGCCTCCGCCGCCACTGGCTCGACCCGACGCGGCCGTTCGCCAAGGCGGTGCTGGAGCCTGCGCACGGCGTGCTGGTGACATCGGCGACATTGCGCGGGGGCGAGGATTGGCCGGTGGCGGAGGCGCGGACGGGGGCGCTGCATTTGGCCAAATCGACGGCGCATTTCGAAGCGGCGAGCCCGTTCGACTATGCCGGCCAGTCGGAGGTTCTGATCGTCAACGACATCCCGCGCGGTGACATTGCCGCGCTGTCGGGGGCTTATGCGCGGTTGATCGAGGCGGCGGACGGCGGGACGTTGGGCTTATTCACCGCGATCCAGCGGCTGCGCGCGGTGCATGCGCGGATTGCGGATCGGCTGGCGCGGGCGGGGCTGCCGTTGCTGGCGCAGCATGTCGACCCGATCGATACCGGAACGCTGGTTGATATCTTCCGCGACGATCCGCGCGCGTCATTGCTCGGCACCGATGCGTTGCGCGACGGGGTCGATGTCCCGGGCACATCGCTGCGGCTGGTGGTGATGGAACGCGTGCCGTGGCCGCGCCCGACGGTGCTTCACGCAGCGCGGCGGATGGCGAATGGCGGATCGGCGTATGACGACCGGATGGTCAAGGCCAAGCTGGGCCAGGCGTTCGGGCGGCTGATCCGGCGGCAGGGCGATCGCGGATTGTTCGTGATGCTGTCAGCTGCGTTTCCGACCCGGTTGCTGAGCGCGTTTCCGCCCGAGGTCAGGGTGTCGCGGGTGCCGCTCGACGTTGCGTTGCAGCGGGTGCGGGCGACCTTATTCGCCGAGCGCGGTGACCAGCCGGTCGCGCAACTGGACGAGCCGTTCGAAATCGACCGGTGAGGCGGTGACTGCGGGAGTCTCGGCTGCAACGGGGGCTGGTGCGGGCGTTGACGCAGGCAATTCGCCGCGCACGCCGAGCAATTTCTGGACGCCGCGAATGGTATAGCCCTGGTTCGCCAGCAGATCGTGGATCCGCCGCGCGAGATCGGCATCGGCGGGGCGATAATAACGGCGATTGCCGGCGCGCTGGAGCGGGCGGAGCTGGGGGAATTTCGATTCCCAGTAGCGCAGGATGTGCTGGGCGACCCCGAGCTCGCCGGACAATTCGCCGATCGTCTTGAACGCGCCCGGGTCTTTCAGCGAGGCCACTGGCCTATTTCGCGACCTTGTCGCGCATGATCTGACTGGCGCGGAAGGTCATGACGCGGCGCGGCGCGATCGGCACTTCGATGCCGGTCTTGGGGTTGCGCCCGACTCGCTCGCCCTTGTCGCGCAGGATGAAGCTGCCAAAGCCTGAAATCTTGACGTTATGGCCGTCGGCGAGTGTGTGGCACATATGATAGAGCATGCGCTCGACCATGCTCGCGCTCTCGGCGCGCGACAGGCCGAGCTTGCGGTGGACGATGTCTGACAGATCGGCGCGGGTCAGAGTCGACATGTGAAGCCCATCAGCCCGCGCTACGCCCGCATCCGCCATCGTCTTCCCCTTCCCGAACGAGCTGCCCCAGCCCTGATTTAGTCAACTTAACCAAAAACATGGCGCTCGGCAATCCGATCAAATCGCAAGGCTGTTAATAACGGATTGCGGCCGCGCCCCAGGTGAATCCGCCGCCCATCGCCTCGAGCACCAGCAGGTCGCCGCGCTTGATCCGTCCGTCGCGAACCGCGGTGTCGAGTGCCAGCGGGACCGAGGCAGCGGAGGTGTTGGCGTGGCGATCAACGGTCACGACGACCTTTTCCGGTGGGAGGCCGAGCTTGCGCGCGGTGGCGTCGAGGATGCGGGCATTAGCCTGGTGGGGGACGACCCAATCGACGTCGGCTGACTCGAAGCCCGCGTCGACGAGCACTTCCCGAAGCACGTCGGCGAGGTTCTTGACCGCGTGGCGAAACACTTCGGGCCCCTTCATGCGCAATTTGCCGACCGTGCCGGTGGTCGAGGGACCGCCGTCGACATAGAGCAATTGGTTGTGGCGGCCATCGGCGTGAAGCCGGGTCGCGAGGATCCCGCGGTCGCCATCCTCGGCCTTGAGCACGAGCGCGCCGGCACCATCGCCGAACAGCACGCAAGTCCCGCGATCGTCCCAATCGAGGATCCGGCTGAAGGTTTCCGACCCGATCACCAAGGCGCTGGTCGCGGCGCCCGAGCGGAGCATCGAGTCGGCGACGGTCAAAGCGTAGAGGAAACCGGTGCACACCGCATGGACGTCAAACGCGATGCAATCGTTGATCCCGAGCATCGCCTGGACCTTGGTCGCTGACGAGGGGAAGGTCTGGTCGGGGGTTGCGGTAGCGAGAACGATCAAGCCGATGTCAGCGGCATCCATCCCGGCGGCCTCGAGCGCGCGGCGGCAGGCGTCGGTGGCGAGGCTAGCGGTGGTTTCGGTCGAATCGGCGATGTAGCGGCTGCGGATCCCGGTGCGCTCGACAATCCACTCGTCGGTGGTGTCGACGGTCTTAGCCAATTCGGCATTGGTGACGCAGCGCTTGGGAAGCGCTGATCCGGTCCCGGCAATCACCGATTTCAAGCTCATTTAGCGGCGCCGTCGCTAAACGCGTGGGCGCGGAAATTGTCCAGATCGTCGCCGATCTTGCGGGTGATGTCATTGCCGATCATCCGCGCGGTGACCTCGATCGCGTTGGCGACGCCCTTGGGCGTGGCGCTGCCGTGGCTCTTCACCACCAACCCGTTCAACCCGAGGAACACCGCGCCATTGTGATTATTGGGGTCGAGATGGACCTTGAGCATGTGCAACGCGGGCTTGGACAAAGCGAAACCGGCCTTTGAGCGCAGCGAGGAGGTGAAGGCGCGGCGCAGGAGGTCGGTGACGAAGCGCGCGGTGCCCTCGGCGGTTTTCAAGGCGATATTGCCCGAGAAGCCATCGGTCACCACGACGTCGACTTCGCCGCGCGACAATTGGTCGCCCTCGGTAAAGCCGATGAAGCTGAACGGCAGATAGTCGGCCTCGCGCAGCATTGCGGCGGCTTCCTTCAGCTCGCCGGTGCCCTTCAGTTCTTCGGTGCCGATGTTGAGCAATTTGACCCGCGGCTTGTCGATCGACAGCGCGGTGCGGGCATAAGCCGCGCCCATCACCGCGAACTGGACAAGATTCTGCGCATCGCATTCGGTGTTGGCGCCAAGATCGAGCATAACGAGGTCATTGTCGCCGAGCGTCGGAAGCAAAGCGGCGAGCGCGGGGCGATCGATCCCCGGCATGGTGCGCAGGGCGAGCTTGGCGATGGCCATCAGCGCGCCGGTATTTCCAGCCGACAGTGCGGCATCGGCAATGCCATCCTTCACCGCGTTGATCGCCATGCCCATCGAGGTGGTCTTGGCGCGGCGAATCGCCTGGCTCGGCTTCTCGCTGCCCTTGATCGCATCGGTCGCGTGGTGGACGTTGACCGCGCCGGAAAGGCCCTTGTGCTTGGCGATCTCGGGCTTGATCAGCTTCTCG
>JBKJUB010000113.1:0-3385 GCA_046590765.1 Sphingomicrobium sp.
GACCCCGATCATCCACGCCAGCAATTCGCCGAACACGACGTAAGAATAAGTGTAGGCGCTGCCCGAGGCGGGGATCATCGTCGCGACTTCGGCGTAAGCGAGCGCCGCGCAGGCGCAAATCAGCCCGGCGATGGCGAACGACAGGATCACCGCCGGCCCCGCCTTGCCCGCGCCAACCCCGATCAGCGTCAGGATGCCGGTACCGACAATCGCGCCGACGCCAAGCGCAACCAGATGCGGCCACGACAGGCTTTGCGCCAGGCGATGATGCTCGGGCATGTCCTCGCGGGCGACCACGCTCTTGCGGTAATTCCAGTTGTTCATTTGGCGCCCCTTTAATGTCGTCATTGCGAGCGTAGCGCTGCAATCCAATGGCGCAACTGGCCAAGATCGCAATCTTTATGCTGCGTCCCTTCTCTCCTGGCACACACGTTTCAGTGTTAAGGCGCGTACCGTCACCCCGGCCTTGAGCCGACGCCCAACTGTCGTATTTGACAGAAAAAAAAGTGGATGTCGTATGAAAGGTGGCATCGTGAATGTGTCGATTGTCGTTCGATTACCGAACATCTTCACCGAGTACTAGCAACCCGCTATGCTCGGCGCCTGAAGTAGCAGGGGGTGGCGATGCGGAAAGCGTTGGTTTTCTTATTGATGGCCGCAGCATTGGTTGCGCTGGCAGCAGTTTTCTTAGGCCGGTCGATGTCGAGCAGCATGGATGCCGCCGAAAATGTTTCAGCAAACTTTGAAACAATCGGCCCTATTGGGTCGACTGGCTCCATAAGTAATGCCGCGATGGCCAGCGAACTTGATCCTAGTGCAGTCATTTATTGCAATCTGATTCGTGATCGCACAACCCGAGCCGACTGCAAACGGGTGACCGAATTTGTCACCAATTTGGACGTCGGCACGGGCGCAGTCGAGTATCCAAGAAAAATGATACGCGGAGAGACCGCCACCGTAGGTTTCGCGGTATCGAGTGACACTCGATCAACATCTGCGAGTGACTTACTCGGAATCAAGCCAAACACTGAGGTGGCGCTCAAAATCGGTCGTATAATGGCTGCTCAGCTCCAAGGTGACGGTTTCAGAATTGAGCCTGTCGGACTGCAAAAGCGCGACCTGTTTGTCGCGGACGGAGCCCGATGGGATTGGAAGGTAACAGCACTTAAGGCCCCGCGCCACCGATTGAGCCTCAGCGCGTACGTCATCCTTCCTGCGCAAGATGGTGCTGAAAAGGAAAACATCCTGAAGACACTTGAACTTCCGTTGTCGGTGACGGTTACGTGGGGCCAGTGGTTCGACGACTTCGTTGCCGACACCAGCAAGCGCGTGGAAAAGGCAACAGCATTAGGCAAATTGCTTCTTGGCCTTCTCGCGGTCCTGAGCCTCCTTGCGACCGCCCTTGGACTGAAGGCATTTTGGCGCTGGATCAAACGGCGAAGGGCGCCTTCAGAACCTAATAATCCTTGCTGACCCGCACGTTGGCGCTGGTCCGACCGATTGTCGAGATCGATGACAGGATCGAGAGCCAGCGGGTGACCTGATATTCGATCCGCGTCGCTGAATAGCCCTGCCCGTCGGTAATCACTTCGACATATAATTTGCGGCCGAGATATTTGCCCGCAGAGATGGCGGTTTTTTGCCCGGTGGCGACGTCAGCGGGGAGGATGCGGAGGCGATCGAGCCCGACCGCGCGGCGGATCGCGTTGATCGGGTCGAGGCTGCCATTGCCCGATTGCAGCGCCGCAATCGCCGACGCGAGCTGAACCGCATCGGCCGGGGCGAGGTTGGTGATCGAAGTGCCGAACAGGATCCGCGACAGCAATTCGTCCTGCGGCAATTGCGGGACCGAGGTGAACGCAATCTCGGGCTTCAATCCAGTACCGCGCACCGTGACCGCCGCGTCGAGCCCCTGGACCTGCGCTTCGGCGTGGATGTCCAGCAATGGGTCGGGCGGGCTTTCACCGCGGAAGCGGATGATGCCCTTATCGAGCCGGAAGGCGCGCCCGGCGAACTCATAATTGCCGCGAATCAGGTCGGCCCGACCAGTGAAGCGCGGCGCGGTGACATTGCCGCCAATCGCTAGGTCGGTCGTCCAGCGACTGTCGATCCCCAGCCCGCGAACGATTAAATCGCCACCCGCGACCTTGAGATCGAGCATCCACGGGGTGAGGTCGGCAATTTCGATCACATCGTCGACATCGCGCCCGACGTGGCGCACCGCGAGTTTCGGAACCGCCGAAGCGGCGCTCGCCTTGCCCAAGGTGAAGCGGCCGCGATCGAGCTTGAGTTGCCCCGAAATCCGCCCACCGCGCCCGTCGGAGCGGATCGCCAGCGGACCAGTCACGGTGGCGGCAATATCATCGCGATCGAGCACTTGCGCGTTGACGACATTGAACTTGAGGTCGAGCTGCGGTCGGCCACCAGAGAAATCCACTGACCCCGCGCCTGCGATCGTAGCGCCCGCCGGCGTCTTGCCAGCGATCTGATCGAGTACCAGCCGCGATCCGCCGAAGCGTCCGTTGGCATTAAGGTTCTGGACCACCATCCCGGTAACCGCGCTTTCCACCCGCGCATTGACCGCGCGGATCGAGCCGCGGATTTGAGGATCGACGATCCGACCACTGATATCCGCGCCGATCGCAACCGGGCCGGACAAATCAATAATCTCGACGCCCGACAACCGCCACAACGTGTCCGCCGGTCCGGCGTAGCGCACCTGCATGACCATCGGCGCGTTCACCAGTTCGGCGATGATCGGGCCGCGACCCATTGGTGCGAAGCGCGCTTGCGCCCGGCCGATAGTCTTGCCGTCGCTCACCGCCACCGCGCGCATCGCCGCCTTGCCGCCGTCGAGCACCGCAGCGAGACCGACGTCGATCGGCTTCGACGACAGAACGAGGCCAGCGCGCGCAAGCCCGCGAACGCGCACGTTGGCGCGGCCGCTCGGCGCGCCGTTGGTGCCGTGCCAGCGATAATCGAGCCGCCCGGTGGCGATCCCGCTCAGCCCGAGGTTGGCCCAGCCGATGTCGAGCAATTGCAGCGGCATCCCGGTCAAATCGGCGTGAATTTCGGGGCTCGACCCGGTGCGCCCCGACAGCGTCGCGCGGCCACCGCCAAAGCGCACGCGCGTCGGCGCGACCTGCCAGCCGTCACCGGCACGGGTCAGGACTGCCGCGCTGTCGAGGATCAGCGATCGGCGATCGACTTCACCGCGCCCGGTGACACTGATCCGGTCGGGCGAGACATCGGCCAAAGCGACAAGGTCGAATGCGCGACCTTTCCTGCCCGCAATCGCCGCGCGGACTTGGCCGCTGCCGTTGATCAATTTGGCCGAGGCGGTGACCCGCGCAATATCGATTGCGCCATAGGCCAAGCCGCGCGC
>JBKJUB010000067.1:0-3761 GCA_046590765.1 Sphingomicrobium sp.
AGGAGACGAAAATGCCCAAGCTCAAGACCAAGAGCGGTGTGAAGAAGCGCTTCACGCTGACCGCGTCTGGCAAGTTGAAGCATGGCGTCGCTGGCAAGCGGCACCGGCTGATCAGCCACAACGCCAAATATATCCGTCAGAACCGCGGCACCGAAGTGCTCGATAAGGCCGACACACAGCGGGTAAAGCTGTGGGCGCCTTATGGCCTCGCATAGGAGCTAGCGAACCATGGCAAGAGTCAAACGCGGCGTAACAACCCGCGCCAAGCACAAGCGGATTTTGGAAAATGCGAAGGGCTATTATGGCCGTCGCAAGAACACCATCCGCATCGCCCGCCAGGCCGTCGAAAAGGCCGGGCAGTACGCGTATCGCGATCGCAAGGTTAAGAAGCGCAGCTTCCGCGCCTTGTGGATCCAGCGCATCAACGCCGCCGTGCGCGCCGAAGGACTGACCTATGGTCAGTTCATCCACGCGCTGAAGCTGGCCAACATCGATCTCGACCGGAAAGTCCTGGCCGACATTGCGATGCACGAAGCCGAGGCCTTCTCGGCAATCATCGCGCAGGCCAAGGCAGCACTGCCGAAGGAAGCTGTGGCCGCGTAAAGCGACGATGGTGTGAGAACAATGAAAGGGCGTCGCGGCGAAGGTCGCGGCGCCCTTTCCTTATGGGGCAACGGGCAAGCGCTCGAGCGCCGGGCGGTCCCACTGGGCTAGATCGGCGGCGGCGGCGTAGGTCGCGTTCAGGAAGGCGAGCAATGTCGCTTCGGGATCGTCGGCCGTCGCCACCTTGGCATAGGGCAGGACGAACTCGCCGAGGTCTGCGTTGAACTGGCCCGGCGCGATCATTGCATCGCGAAAGCCGTCAGGCTCGGGGTAAGCGTAGCAGTAGAAGACCGGCTCAGCCGCCATTGCGGCATTGCCCGGCCAGAAGCCCGCGCTCGAGACTTCGTGGCTATAGGCTTCGCGGGTGACCCGGTCGGGGAGGCCGGGGACCCCGCCCGGATGCGGGGGTGCGACGCGGCCCGAGAAGCGGGTCACGGCGAGGTCGAAACTGCCCCAGAAAAAATGCGCCGGGCTCGCCTTGCCGCAGAACCCAGCGCGGAATTGCTCGAAAATCGGGACGATTAGCGCGAGCATGTCGCGCAGACGCTCGGCAGTGGCGGGATCGTAGGCGCGCGGGGCATGGTCGTCGGCGAAGGGCAATGCGTCGGGGATTTCGTTGGGGGTGCCGTGGAAGCTCGACGGCAAATCGTGGCGGTCGAGCATGGCGACGAAAGCGCGGTGGAGCGCGGCGATAGTCAGGCCGTCGGTCAGCGCAATCCGGTCGGTCGCCCCGTCGCTGACGCGCAGGATGATAGCGTGCTCGCACAGGTCGAGCGCGAGGGTGAAGCTGCGGCCATCGGCGGATGCGGTCGGATCGGTGATCAGGCCAGGCGCGACGGGGTGGAGCGTGACATGCCAGCCGTGATTAACCCACGGCGCATGGGAGACACGCAGCTTGCCGAGCAACTGGCTGGCGAGGTGGAGCGTGGCGATGGTCGGCGAATCGCGGGCGACTTCGAAGGCGGGCCAAGTGGCGCTCATCCCGCCGCCCTACGCCGTCAATCGAGCAGCGGGTAGGCCTGCAGCGTCAGGAATTCGTCAAACGCGTCGTCGGTGACGAGCGAATGGAACAGGCGGCAGGCTTGCTTCAAATGCGGCAGGTCGCCGAGCGCGGCGATTTCTTCGGCCAGCCAATGTTCGAACAAGTCGCGGCTGAACCTCGTTCCGTCATCGAACGGCGCTTCGAACTTGAGCCACTGCCACAGTTGCGAGCGGCAGATTTCGGCGGTCGCGGCGTCTTCCATCAGATTGTAGAGCGGCACCGCACCGCGCCCACCGAGCCACGCCGCAATGTACTGCACCGCGACGCGGATATTCTCGCGCGCGCCGGCTTCGGTGCGGACGCCGGGGTGAATCTCGAGCATCGCGACGCGTGTCGGGAGATCGGCGACGCGATGCTCGAGCTGGTTGGGGCCGGTCATGGCGGCGAAGGCCTCCATCGCCACGCCGACCAACGCGGGATGCGCGACCCAGGTCCCGTCGTGGCCGTTGCGGACTTCGCGTTCCTTGTCGGCGCGAACTTTGCGCAGCGCGGCGTCATTGGCGGCGGGGTCGTTCTTGACCGGAATCTGTGCCGCCATCCCGCCCATCGCGTGGGCCCCGCGGCGGTGGCAGGTGTCGACCAGCCGCAGCGAATAAGCCGCGAGGAAGGCCTTATCCATCGTCATCGCCGAGCGATCGGGAGTCAGGCGATCAGGATGGCCGCCGATCCGCTTGACGGTCGAGAAGATATAATCCCAGCGGCCGCAATTGAGCCCGACGATATGATCCTTCAGCGCGTGGAGGATCTCGTCCATCTGGAAGGCGGCGTCGATCGTTTCGATCAGGACGGTGACGCGGGTCGAGCCGTGCGGCAGGTGGAGCTCGGCTTCGGCGAAGGCGATGACGTCGCTCCACAGTGCGGCTTCCTCGGCCGATTCGAGCTTGGGAAGGTAGTAATAAGCGCCAGAGCCGGCAGCGCGCGCAGCGGCGGCGTTGTGGAGCAGGTACAAAGCGAAATCGACGAACGCGCCGGCGAGCGGCTGGCCGTCGATCGTCAGGTGGCGCTCGTCGAGGTGGAGCCCGCGCGGGCGGACGATGAGGACGGCGGGGTTGGGGTCGAGGGCATAGGATTTACCGCTGTCGGGATCGGTGAAGGCGAGGGTGCCGCGCCACCTGTCGATCAGATTGGCCTGGCCGTCGATGAGGTTGTCCCAGCTCGGTGCGGTCGAATCCTCGAAATCCGCCATGAAAGTCTTGGCGCCCGAGTTGAGCGCGTTGATGACCATCTTGCGGGTGGTCGGGCCAGTAATTTCTACGCGGCGATCGGCAAGGTCAGCGGGGGCTGGCGCGACCATCCACTCGGTGTCGCGAATCGCCGACGTGTCTGTGCGAAAGTCCGGAAGTTCACCGGAATCGTAGCGCGCCTGCACGACCAAACGCGCGGCAAGGAGGTCGCGGCGGCGCTGGTCGAAGCGGCGGTGGATTTCGCCGAGGAGGCTAAGCGCGGCCGGGGTCAGTATCTCCCCGGCGCGCGGATGGTCGCTGTGCGCAACCTCGACCGACGGGCGGTCGAGCAAGGCTTCACTCACGCACGCGCCTCATGCGTGATCACATAACGGTGGGTCGCGGCGAGGCGATCGCGGAAGGTCAGCCGCTGCCACTCGGTGCGGGCGCGGGTCGGGTCCATGAACGGGCCTGAAATCTCCTCGGTGCCGGGAACGACTTCGTCAAACTGGCAATCGCGATATTCGCCGCCGATGACCCAATATTTGCTAGCCATGATGATACTCCTCTCGAATGTGATTGCGTCAGGCGGCCTTGGTGAACTGGTCGGCCTCGGTCGATTCAGACAATGCGGTGGTCGATGACGTGCCAGCCGACAGGGTCAGTGCGACCTTGTCGAAGTAACCGGTGCCAACCTCGCGCTGGTGGCGAGTGGCAGTATAACCGGTAGCTTCGCTGGCAAATTCGGCCTGCTGGAGGCGTGAGTAAGCGGCCATGCCCTCGTCCCGATAGCCGCTGGCGAGCTCGAACATCGAATGGTTTAGGCTGTGGAAGCCGGCCAGCGTGACGAACTGGAACTTGTAGCCCATCGCGCCCAATTCGCGCTGGAACTTGGCAATCGTGGCTTCGTCGAGCCGCGCGCGCCAGTTGAAGCTGGGCGAACAATTGTAGGC
>JBKJUB010000179.1:0-13556 GCA_046590765.1 Sphingomicrobium sp.
GTGCGCCATTTGCCACCGTTGAAGATGCCGTAATGGCCGACCCCCTTGGCCATGTAATAAACCTTCTTGTCGGCCTTCAGCTTGGGCGCGAGGTCGAGCGCGGCCCGGGTCTGGCCAAGCCCCGAAATATCGTCGCGCTCGCCCTCGATCGCCAGCAGCGCGGTTTTGGTTATCGCCGCGGGATCGACTTTTCGCCCGCGGTGCATCATCTCGCCCTTGGGCAGCAGGTGGCGCTGGAACACGACGTCGATCGTCTGCAGGTAAAATTCCGCCGCCATGTCCGCGACCGAGCGATATTCGTCGTAGAAATCGCGCGTTGAATCGGCGCTTTCCTCATCGCCGACGACCAGATGCTTGAACATCTCCCAATGCGAGACGAGGTGGCTGCCAAGGTTCATCGTCATGAAACCGGCCAGTTGCAGGAAACCCGGATAAACCTTCCGCCCGGTCCCCGGATAAATCATCGGCACGGTGGCGATGACGTTGCGCTGGAACCAGGCGTGGGGCCGCTCGGTCGCCAGCGTGTTGACCGCGGTCGGCGCTTTACGCGTATCAATCGGCCCGCCCATCATCGTCAGGCTGCGCGGCGTCGCGGGGTCCTTGTCGGCATTCATCAGCGCCACCGCAGCCAATGCCGGAACTGCCGGCTGGCACACTGCGAGCATATGCGCTTCGGGGCCAATCTTGCCCAGAAACTCGATCAGATAATCGATGTAATCGTCGAGGTCGAAACCGCCCTGCTCGATCGGCACCAATTTGGCGTCGAGCCAGTCGGTGATATACACGTCATGCTTGGGCAGCATCCGCTCGACCGTGCCGCGCAGCAGGGTCGCGAAATGGCCCGACATCGGCGCCACGATCAGCAATTTGGGCTGGTCTTCCACCCCGTCTTTCTTGAAATGCTTGAGCCGTCCGAACGGCTTGGTCAGGACGATTTCCTCGCTCACTGCGACCAGCTTGCGCCCGACCGCGACTTCGGAGATCCCGAAATCGGGCTTGCCGCGCGGTGCGGCGGCATGGGCGAAGACGTCGAGGCTGGCCGCGACGATCGGCCCCATCGCGCCGTAAGACCACGGATTGGCCGGATTGTTGAGCCATCCCGAGCCGAAGGAGGCGGCCCTGCCGGCCCCTGCCAGCAACGAGCGTTGCACCTCATAGGCGTCGTATAGCATCCACATTCCTTGGGGTTGTTGATCCGGTGATAACGAGACTGGACCCCATTCGCTCCCCCGGCAAGGACAATGCTGCGCTGCACTTACTGCATTGCGGCAATTGAGGCGCGCGCGCCACACTGCTAGGCGGATTGGCATGGCAACCCGACCCGAACCGCCAAAGGCGAAAAACTTATCCGGCCTGAGCATGGTGTGGCGCTTCGCATCGCAATATCGGTTGCAGCTGGTTGCCGCCGCCATCGCCTTGCTGTTCGCCGCCGCCGCGACCTCGGGGGTGCCTTATGCGTTCAAGCTGATCATCGATCGCGGCTTTACGGCCAGAAGCGGACAATCCGGCGACATCGCCCGCTGGTTCGAATATCTGCTGATGCTGGTCGGGGTGATGGCGATCGCCACCGCGATCCGCTTCTATTTCGTAAGCTGGATTGGCGAGCGGGTCGTCGCCGACATCCGCCTCGCGGTCCACCGCAATTTGCTCCGCCTCGCGCCCGGCTTCTTCGAGGAAAATCGCCCCGCCGAAATCGCCAGCCGGATCACCGCCGACACCACCATTATCGAGCAGACCGTTGGCACCACCATCTCGGTCGCGTTGCGCAACATCGTCATGGGCATTGCCTGCGCGATCATCCTGTTCATCCTCGCCCCCGCGCTCGCCGCGCGCTTGCTGATCGCGATTCCGTTGATCGTCATCCCGCTGGTCGTGCTGGGCCGCCGGATCCGCTCGATCTCGACCCGCAGCCAGGACCGCATTGCCGACGTCGGCACCATCGCCAGCGAAGTGCTCGGCGCGATGAAGATCGTCCAGGCCTATAACCAGCAGGATCGCGAGGCAGCGCGCTTCACTGTCGCCACCGAAAGCGTGTTCGCCATCGCCAAGAAACGCATCCTGCTCCGCGCGATCATGACCGCGGTGGTCATTGCCTTGATGTTCAGCGCCATCACGATGATCATCTGGAAGGGTGCGACCGATGTTGCCGAGGGACGCATGACCGGCGGCACGATCGCCGCCTTCGTGCTCTATGGCGGGTTGCTGGCCGGCGCGTTCGGTGCATTGAGCGAAGTCTATGGCGACCTGCTGCGCGCGTCGGGCGCGTCCGAGCGTCTCGGCCAGTTGCTCAGCGCCAAGTCCGACATCAAGGCCCCCGCCAACCCCGCAGTCATGCCCGTGCCTTCGCGCGGCGAGCTCGAGTTCGAGCATGTCGGCTTTCGCTACCCGACCCGGCTCGAAGTCTCCGCGCTGCACGATTTCTCGCTCAAGGTCCGTCCCAACGAGCGGCTCGCCCTGGTCGGCCCGTCAGGCGCCGGCAAGTCCACCATCTTCCAGCTCGCCGAGCGTTTCTACGACCCGCAGGAAGGCCGTGTCACGCTCGACGGCGTCGACCTCAAGGCCGCCGATCCGGCCGATATTCGCCAGCGGATCGCCATGGTCCCGCAGGAGGTGGTGATCTTCGCCGCCAGCGCCCGCGACAACCTTCGCTACGGCAATTGGGACGCCTCGGAGGACGAAATCTGGGCCGCCGCGCGCGATGCCAATGCCGAAACCTTCCTTCGCCAGCTCCCCGACGGCCTCGATACCTTCATGGGCGAAGGCGGCGCGAGGCTGTCTGGCGGGCAGCGTCAGCGGCTCGCCATCGCCCGCGCCTTGCTCCGCCGCGACGCACCATTGCTGTTGCTCGACGAGGCCACCAGCGCGCTCGATGCCGAGAGCGAAGCCGCCGTCCAGGACGCGCTCGAGCATTTGATGGAAGGGCGGACCACGATTGTCATCGCCCACCGCCTCGCCACCGTCCGCGCCGCCGACCGGATCATCGTCCTGGATGGCGGCAAGATCGTCGAGGAGGGCAAGCATGCCGCGCTCGCCTCAGCCGGCGGGCTTTACGCGCGCCTCGCCAAGCTCCAGTTCCACGGCGAAGCCGCTTAAATCAGCGCTTGCGCATCTTGCCCGCATGCCGCTGGGCATAGGTTTCGGGCAATTCGCGAAGCAGCAAGTAATTCTTCTCGTCGGTGTCCAGGATCCGAAACCGCCGTTGCGCTGCCGACAGCATTTCACGTTGCGTCACGATCCCGTTGAGATCGGTATCCATCGCCATCACCGGTTGGGGAATATTGATGATCCCGTATCGGCCGCCACCTGACGCGACGAACTGATCGCCGCGGCGATTCCAGACTTCGGGAACATGCGCGTGCAGGTCATCGGTCTGCACCTGCAGGCCGAGCTTGGGGCCCCGACCCTTCGGGCGCGCCGCACCGCCGACATTCCAGTCGATCATGCTGAAGTCGCCGGTACGGACTTCGGGGACGATATCATTCTCGTACCGCTTGATTTCGACGCTTCCCAATTGCTTGTTGTGGTCGAGGTCGAGCGTGTCGAAGAAGCGCGACGCGCTGATCACGAACTCGCCTTCGGTCAGCTTGCCGTCCCGACTGGTATCAGCAGCAGCAAACCAGGCGGCGACCGGATAAGGCTCCCCGGGACCGGCCCGAAACGGCTCGCCCGACGGGGCAATGAACAATTGCGTGGGCAGCGGCGCTGGCGTGGCGGGTGCTGCCACGGCCGGCACGGCAAGCAGCAAATGGATCAACCCAAGACGATGCGAAAGGCGCGGCATTACAAAAATTCCTTGAAACCCGAAGACGTACTGGGCGATGCCAGTTGAATGCCCGCTGACCAGCCCATTGGCAATCGCTTCGATTTGCAAGCGCACGGATTGCATCCATTCATCAATGCTGTGCGTATCTAACGGCATGAACCATGTTGATATGACCCGCCGCCGCCTGCTCGGCACCGGCGGCCTCGCTTTTGCCGCCCTCGCCACCGTCGGTTGCGGCAGCAAGTCCAGCGCAGCTCCCGGCAAGTTCGAGGTGAGCCACACTCCCGCCGACTGGCGCAAGCGCCTCGGCGCCGCGCGCTATAACATCCTGCGCGAACAAGGCACCGAGCGTCCCTTCTCTTCGCCATTGCTCAACGAGCATCGTCGCGGCTCCTTCGCTTGCGCCGGCTGCGCGCTTCCGCTGTTCGCCTCGGCGACTAAATACGACAGTCACACCGGCTGGCCGAGTTTCTACGCTGCTTTGCCCCGTGCCATCGGCACTCGTACCGATTCGACGCTCGGCATATCGCGGGTCGAGGAACATTGCCGCCGCTGCGGCGGTCATCTCGGCCATATCTTCGACGATGGTCCCCGGCCAACCGGCAAGCGCCACTGCATCAACGGCCTCGCCCTGACCTTCCGCCCGGCTTGATCGTCGCCTGATCAGAAGCGCGCATAAGCTTCATTTCCAACGAAGCCCATCGCCGTGACATGGGCACGCTTGGTCATTGCCAGCACCGCATCGACCCGCTCGTAACGCGCCGTTGCATCGGGCTTCAGGTGAAGCTCGGGCGGCGGCTCCATTCCCTGCGTCGCCGCGAGCGTGGCCATCAAGTCGCGATCGCTCGCCGCCGCGCCGTTCCATCGCGCGGTTCCATCGGCGTCGATTGTCAGCAAATTGATCACCGGATTGCGCTCCATCACCCGCGGCGGCCCGCCGGGCAGATCGATTTTAACCGCATGCGTTTGCGGCGGGAAGGTGATGATGAACATGATGATGAGCACGAGCAGCACGTCGATCAGTGGAGTCATGTTGAGCTGCATCATCGGCTGCGGTTCGCGGACGGCAATCAGCATACGCTGCCTCCATCAGTGATGTGATAACGTCACACAATTTGAGTCCGGCGTCAACGACGTATTCGTCTTCTCAACCGCACGGCAGGTAACGTAACGAAAAAGGGCGGCCCGACAGAACCGCCCTTGATCATTCAACGACGCCGAAGCGACGGTTAGAATTTCATATAGGCTTCGTTGCCGACGAAACCCATTTTCTCGACCTTGGCGCGCTTGGTCACCGCGAGCACCTCGTCGACGGTTTCGTAACGGGCTTCGGCCTCGGGCTGGAGGTGAAGCTCGGGCACCGGATTCATCTGCTGCGACACGTCAAGATATTGCTTGAGCACGTCGAGATTGACCGGGCTTCCGTTCCACAGGATCGCACCCGCCTGGGTGATCACGACCTTGTTCTTTATCGGATCGACCGGCGGCGGAACATTGTTCTGCTGGTTGGTCGGAAGATCGAGTTTCACCGCGTGCGTCTGCGGCGGGATGGTGATGATGAACATGATGATCAAAACGAGCAACACGTCGATCAACGGCGTCATGTTCATTTCCAGCATCGGCTCTGCCGAACTATTGTCGCTGGTGGTTTGCATTGCCATTGGGAGAAGCTCCTAAAGCCGGGTAGTCACGCCGCCAGCTGGCGGAGTGGAAATGAAGCCCACCCGCGCAAAGCCCGCGCGCTGCATGGTGAAGACGGCCCCGCCGACGCATTTGTACGGCGTGTTGATGTCACCGCGGATATGCGCTTCGGGCATATTGAGCTCGGTCACATTCTCGACCCCGCCAACGTCCTTGATCAATTTCTCAAGCTTCTTGACCGCTCGGTCGATCAACTCGTCGGAATTGACCTTGGTCAGGTTCCAATAGACTTCGCAGGTCCCGCCCGGCCCGCCGCGAACCGACAGGTTGACGTTCTCCGGCTTGGTCTGGGTCACTTCGTAGCGCACCTTGGGAAGCGCCACCGGGACGGTCTGCAACACCACCGGAACGGTGATCAGGAAGATGATCAATAGCACCAGCATCACGTCAACTAATGGCGTGGTGTTGATGTCCGACATGGGGATGTCGTCGTCGCCGTCCGAATTGCCGATACTAATTGCCATGGTTTGGCTTTCCTCGAAATTCTGGTCGCTTGGTTCCTCCATCCCCGGGCCGCCGCAAGGGCGACCCGGGAGGAGGAAAAAGCTTAGCTAACGCGGTCGGTGGTCGGGCTGGCCTGGGCGCCAGTCGACGTCATGCCTGCCCGAAGCGGCTCGCTACCGCGCTGGGTTGGCGCTGCGGCCGACTTGGTCTGCGCGCTACCCTTGACCGCCGGACCGCCGAGGATCGGCTTCACCGCACCGGCCGAGGCCAGATAGCCATGGACATCGTTGGTGAAGGCCGAAAGATCCTCGGTGACGGTCTTGTTGCGCCGGATCAGCCAGTTGTAGGCGAGCACCGCAGGAACCGCGACGACCAGGCCGAGCGCGGTCATGATCAGCGCTTCGCCGACCGGGCCTGCAACGGTGTCGATCGACGCCTGGCCCGACTGACCAATCTTGATCAGCGCGCGATAGATGCCGATGACGGTGCCGAACAGGCGGATGAACGGCGCGGTCGAACCGACGGTGGCAAGGAAGGCGAGGCCTTCACCCAGCCGGGCACCGATTGCACCCTGCGAGCGCGCCAGGCTGCCGGCGACCCATTCATGCTGGTCGACCGGGTCGGTCAGCTTGCTGTGCTGTTCCTGGGCAATGAGCGCGTCCTCGACGATCGAGCGATAGGCACTCTTCGAATCGAGCTTGGTCGACGCTTCGCGCAGGTTGGACGAATTCCAGAAGCTCGCGCGGACCTTCTTGCCCTGGTTGATGATCTTCTGCTGCTGCAGGAATTTGGTGAACAGGATGTAGAAGGTGCCGACCGACATCCCGACGAGGATGATGAACGTCGCCCAAGAAATGAGTCCGCCCTCTTCGAGCGCCTGCAACAGGCCATACGGATTTGCGCCCGCGGGTGCTGCAGCGGTTGCTGCGGCAAGCATGATCTCGACTGGTGCCATGGTTATCTTCCTTTGAATTCTGAACGTTTGTAAGTTTTTACGAAGGGTCGATGAAATTATCCGGCGAGCTGCCAGCGGATCGGCGGAGTCGTATAACTGTCGCTGATCGGATTACCGGTCTGGTCCTTTGCCGGGGTGAACTTGGCCCGACGCTGGAGTACGCTGCAGGTCGCACGGTCGAGCGTGCTATTGCCCGTCGACTGGGTGATCGAGCAGGACGTTACGCGTCCCGTCGGCCCAATTTCAAGCCGCGCACGAGCGGTTCCGGTGGCACCCGAGTCGCGCGCCGATTCGGGGTAATCATCCTCGCTGAACAAGGTCCGGACGTCGCCCTTCGAACTTGCCGCCTGCGAGACCCGCGGCGCGGGTGGTGCGGGCGGCGCCGGCGGTGCGGCGATCGGAGTCGGCGGCATCGGCGGCTGGATCTGCGGAGTCGTCTGGATCTGCAGCGGCGGCGTGTCGAGGCGCACCAACGGCGGCGGCGCGCTGACCTGCGGCGGCGGCGGCAATGGCGTGTCCTCCGGGGGTGGTGGCTCCTCGGGGGGAGGCGGCTCTTCCTCGACGTCAAATGTCTTCAGGTCCTCGGCGGCTTTTTTGACAAAGCTCGACGCAAGACCGCTGATCAGCACGAATCCGATGGCGAACGTGACGAGTGCCGAAAAGATGATCGACAACGTCCGGTTTTGATCGAGCTGTTTGCGATTGGCGTAAGACATTAAGCCGCAACTCTCCTTTGTGTCCGAGGGGAAAATTCCCCCGGAAATGACCGGACCCAACGCGCGTCCCGTCCTGTTTGGAACAATCGATGTATCAACATATCATCGACAGGATGCGCGCTTCCTTAATCAAGGCAAAATGGCGGCGCAACGTGTTTTGTTCCGTAACGATTAAAGATGCGCCTTCATTGGGGGGTGAGTCCAGTGAAGGATGCAATTTCGACTCCGACCTTGTTTGCGTCTGCGTAAATGTCTGGTTTGGCGCTCGATACACGCAGTGCAGCAATCCCGCGCATGGCGCTTAATCGCTGGTAAATTGCATGCACCAATGTCTCCTGCAAATTGTACCGCCGGGCCTTCGCCAGTCGAATGACTTCGTTGCGCAGAAAGTCATAATCCCACGCACCCTGCGGGTTGTCGTCGGACGGCGGTTGCAGGTCGCTTAGCCACAATTCGACCGTCACCAATAATCGCTGCGGAGTGCCGATTTCGAATGCGTGAAACCCGATATCGGTTTCGACTTCGAGCGAGTCGAGCATGATTTTGCTCGATTTCACGTTAAGCGAGTCGGGGATCATTCCCTGCAATGCCGCAAGCTCGGTCATGGTTTCTCCAAAAATTGCACGTCGCGCGGCAGCGACCAGAAGCGTTGGCCGCCGTCGATGGTGATGGTCTGCCCGGTCACCGCGGTCGCGCCGATCAGGTAACGCAATGCCGCGACCACATCGTCAGGTTCGACCCCCCGCCCAAGCGGATTGAAGCGATGCATCGCGGCGAAATTGGCGTCGTCCTGCCCCGCCGATTGCAGCATCAGCGCGGGCGCGATCGCATTGACGCGAATGCTTCTGCCGGCCAGCGCACGGGCGCTCAGTTCGGTCAGCCCGCCAAGCGCCATTTTCGACAAGGTGTAACTAAGGAAGTCGGGATTGAGCGCGCTCAATTTCGAATCGAGCAGATTGACCACCAGCCCGCCATTGTCGCTGGCTTGCTCGGCAAAGGCGCGGATCAGCAACGCCGGCGCGCGCACATTGACCGCCATGTGCGACTCGAATTCGCCGCCATCGAACGTCGTCAGATCGTCTTCGGCAAACCGCGCTGCGCAATTGACCAGCAGGTCGACCCGCCCATCCGCCGCAGCGAAAATCCGCGTCGCGCAATCCGCCTCAGCCAGATCCGCCGCAACCCGCACCGCACCTTGTGGCACGTCATCGCCAACATGATGGACATGCGCGATCACCGCCCAGCCGTCGGCCAGCAGCGCCTGAGCGATTGCCCGCCCGACTCGCTTGCCCGCGCCGGTGACGATTGCAGTTCTGCTTGATTGCTCGGCCATCCGTCGCGGATTGCGTCGGCTCGCGCGCAATGACAAGAGCAAGCCATGCCCGAGACCCGCCCGTCAATCGCCGTCACCGGCCGCAACCTCGCCGACCTCGCCAAGCTGATCGGCGAGCGCTCGCATCCCCCGGTCGACCGCTGGAACCCCGAGCATTGCGGCAATTCGGATATGCGCATCGCCGCCGATGGCACCTGGTTCCACATGGGCACCCCGATCACCCGCCCGGCGATGGTCCGCTTATTCTCGACCGTGCTTCGCCGCGAACCCGATGGCAGCCACGTGCTCGTCACCCCGGTCGAGAAATTGTCGATAGACGTCGAGGTTACCGCTTTCCGCGCCATCGCCATGACCAGCGAAGGCGACGGCGAAGCGCGCACGATCGCGTTCGAGCTCGACAGCGGCGACGCGATCATCCTCGGCCCCGATCATGTGCTCACCGTCATCGACGATGCCGTCGGCCCCAGCCCGCGCCTCGCGGTACGCCACGGGCTCGAAGCACTGATTGCCCGCCCGCTTTATTACGAGCTGGCCGAGATCGCGCTGGCCGAGGGCCATCAACCGCCGGGCGTGTGGAGCAGCGGCAGTTTCTTCTCGCTCGCATGAGCATCGCCGACCGACTCAAGGCCGCGCTCGCTCTTCCCCCGCCACCAGGGCTGCTCAGCGGTGACCTGGTCGAGTTGCCCGACGCCGATCTCCAGCCCGCCGCGGTGCTGGTGGCGATCACCGACCGCCCCGAGCCCGGGCTTCACCTGACCCTTCGCCGCGAGGATATGCGCAGCCACGCCGGCCAGGTGGCCTTTCCCGGCGGCCGCCTCGACCCCGGCGAAAATGCCGTCGCCGCCGCCTTGCGCGAGGCCGAGGAGGAAATCGGCCTCCCCCGCGACGCGGTCGATCTGTGGGGCACCGCCGACCACTACCGCACCATCACCAACTTCATCGTCACCCCGGTACTCGGCCTCGTCCCGCCCGATCTTCCCCTGTCGCCGCACGAGCATGAAGTCGCCGACCTGTTCGAAGCGCCCTTGTCCTTCGTGCTCGATCCGGCCAACCAGCAGCGCATGACGGCCGAATTCCAGGGGACGACCCGCCATTATTACCAGATCAACTGGCAGGGCCGCCGCATCTGGGGCGCGACTGCGGCGATGATCGTCAACCTCACGCGGCGGCTCGACGCCCTATGATGCTCGACGCGACACGCTGGCGCGCCAAGCGCGGGATCACCCGCATCCTCGACGCGCTTGGCGCCGACGAAGGGCTGACCCGTTACGTCGGCGGCGCGGTGCGCGACGAATTGCTCGGCATCCCCGTCAACGACATCGATTTCGCCACCCGGCTGCGCCCCGATGAAGTCGTCGCCCGGCTCGAAAAAGCCAAGATCAAGGCCGTTCCAACCGGAATCGCCCACGGCACGATCACCGCCGTCGCCGATGGCCAGCCGGCCGAGATCACTACCCTGCGCGCCGATGTCTCGACCGACGGCCGCCGCGCCACGGTCGAATTCTCGGACGATTGGGCCGCCGATGCCGCGCGCCGCGATTTCACCATCAACGCGCTCTACGCCGACCCGCAAACCGGCGAGATTTTCGACCATTTCGGCGGCCTCGATGATTTGCAGGCGCGCCGCGTCCGCTTTATCGGCGATCCACTCCAGCGCATCGCCGAAGACCATCTTCGCATCCTGCGCTTCTTCCGTTTCCACGCCCGCTATGGTCGCGGTGAGCCCGACCTAGCCGCGGTCGAAGCCTGCACCGCCCGCGCCAACGACCTTATGGCCTTGTCGCGCGAACGCATCGCCGATGAAACCGTCAAGATTCTCGGCCTCGCCGATCCGGTCGCGACCGTCGCGCTGATGGTAAAACGCGGCATCTTCGCCCCTGTGCTCCCCGAAATCACCGACGCATCGCGACTTGCCGCGCTGATCGAAGACGAAGCCTCCGCCGCAATTCCCCCCGACGCTATCCGCCGCCTCGCCGCTTTGCTCCCGCAAGACTCGGCCACCGCTGACAAGGTTGCCGCGCGGCTTCGCTTGTCGAAAAAAGCCCGCAAGCGCCTTGCCGCCGCCGCCGATCCCGATTGCTCGATCAACCCCCAGGCGCTGGCTTACTGGCACGGCACCGAGACCGCGATCGACCGCTTGTTGCTCGCCCGCCGCCCGGCCGACGCCGCCGCTTTGGTTGGCTGGCTGGTCCCGCGCCTGCCGATCACCGGCGGCGGGCTGATCAAGCGCGGCATGACCGAAGGCCCCGCCGTCGCCGCCACCCTCAAGGCGATCGACCGCCGCTGGGTCGAAACCGGTTTCCCAACCGGCCCCGATTTCAATCTCATCGTCGCCCAAGAAGTGAGCAAAGGGGATCGCGCGTGAGCCTCATGGCCCTTCGCCACGCCGCCTATGAAGCGCTCGAACCCCAGGCCCGCCAACGCAACGGCCTCTCGCTGATCAACAAATTGCTGGTGGTGTGCATCGTCGCTGCCGCCGCCTTTGCGATTATCGAGACCGAACCCGAACTGGCGATCGGTCGCGAGCCGCTGTTCCGCATGGCCGAGCTGGCGTTTGGCACCATCTTCACCGCCGAATATCTGGTTCGGCTGTGGATCGTCCCCGACAATCCCGATTATGCGGCACGTCGTCATCCGCGGTGGCGCTACGCAATATCGCTCCCCGCGATCATCGACTTGCTGTCGATCATCCCGACTTTCGTCCCGCTCGGGCAGGGCGGCGGCAGCTTGTTGTTGCGGTTCTTCCGCGTGCTTCGAATCCTCCGCCTTGCCAAGCTCGGCCGGATGTCGCGGGCGTGGAATGATCTTGCCACTGCGATTCACGAGCGCCGCCACGAATTGCTGCTCACGGTCAGCCTCGCGGTGATCGTCATGCTCGTCGCCAGCACCCTGATGTATTGGGCAGAGGCCGGCGCTCAACCCGACAAGTTCGGCAGCATCCCGCGCGCGATGTGGTGGTGCATCGTCACGCTGACCACGGTTGGCTATGGCGATGTCTATCCGGTCACCGTGCTCGGCCGGATATTGTCGGGGTTCGTCGCGGTCGCCGGAATTGGCCTGATCGCGATGCCCACCGGGATCCTCGCTGCGGCGTTTAGCGACGTGGTTCAGCGCCGCCGAGAAGAAGCGGCGGTCAATGCCGCCAAGGCGAGCGATAGCGGCCCGCCAGTCCCCTAGGGGATCATGATCGGGTCGAGAAACACCGCACCGGCCTCATCGCCCAGCGCCCAGCGAATTTGCGCGCGATGCCGGCCATAGCGATCGATCCGGATTTCGATTTCCTCGCCGATGATCAATGTCCCATCGGTTTCCAGCCGGCAACCTTCGCGGCTGATGTCGGTCACGATGACTGCAGTTTCTTCGCCGTCGCTGTCCGATACCGTCCCGCGGATATGCGTATCGACCCGTGGCGCCCGCTTGATAAATCCCTGTTCACGCATACCGAACCCCACGCGCTGTGAGCGGCAAAGTTAACATGCGTTGCGCGCCATTGCCAAGCACCGACTGCGCTACCGTACCAATCAGCCCTTCGTGCGGCTTTTCCAATAATCGAGCGCCGCATCGGGCTCGAGCGGCTTGGCGAAATAATAGCCTTGTCCGCTTGCACATCCCAGTGCCGCCAACGTCGTCGCCAACTCGACCGTTTCAATCCCCTCGGCGGTGGTCGACATGCCCAGCGCATCGGCCAGGCTCAATACCGCACGGACGATCGCCACGCTGTCGGGGTCGACCATCATCCCGGTGACGAAGCTGCGGTCGATCTTGAGCACGTCGATCGGCAATCGCTGAAGGTAAGCGAGGCTCGAGTAACCGGTGCCGAAATCGTCCATCGCCACGGTCGCATCGAGCGCTTTCAGCGCTTCGAATACGCGTTGCGCGCGCCCCGGGTCCTGGACGATCGAGCTTTCGGTCAGCTCGAGCGTCAGCCGGTCGCCGCCGATGCCGGCCGAGCGCAGCGCGCTCTCCACCACCTGGGCGATATTGTCGCGCGCCACCTGGATCGCCGACAGGTTTACCGCGACATATAGCGGCAGCGGCTCGCCATGCTGCTTGTCCCACCCGGCAAGGGTCTGCGCGGCCTTGTCCATCGCCCATCGCCCGAGCGTCAGGATCAGCCCGCTTTCCTCGGCCACCGGGATGAATTCGGTCGGCGAAATCTCGCCGCGATCGGGGTGGGTCCAGCGCGCCAGCGCCTCGAATCCTGCCACCTGCCCCGACTTCAGATCGATCAATGGCTGGTAAAATAGCTTGAGCTCGTCCTTGTCGAGGGCGCGGCGCAATTCGGTCTCGATCGAGAAGCGGCGCAGCGCCTGGCTTGCTTCCTCGGCATGATAAACCTGGGGGCAGCCCGCCGACTTGGCCTGCTTGACTGCAAATTGGGCGTTGCGGAACAGTTCTTCGGGGTCTTGCCCCTCCTGCATCATCGCCAGCCCGATCGCGCATTCGACCTTGATCTCCAGGTCGGACAATTTGAACGGCGCGGTCATCACTTCTTGGATCCGGTGGGCCGCTTTCATCGCATCGTTCATGCCCTTGCGAAGCGCGACGATGATCCCGAATTCATTGCCCCCGGTGCGCGCCAGCCGGTCGCCCGAGCGCAACGCCGAGATCAGCCGCCGGGCGAAGGTGATCAGCAATTCGTCG
>JBKJUB010000238.1:0-25706 GCA_046590765.1 Sphingomicrobium sp.
CTGCGGCCTCCATCCTAGCGCTCCTTCTTCTTGTACATCGCCAGCATTCGCGCGGTGACTGCGAAGCCGCCGAAGATATTGACGCTGGCCAGCGCCACCGCGACCAGTCCGAGCCACTTCGAGGTCGCGCTGCCGCTCGCCGCCGCCGCAATCAGCGCGCCGACGATGATCACGCTGGAAATGGCATTGGTTACCGCCATCAGCGGGGTGTGGAGCGCCGGAGTGACCGACCAGACGACGAAATAGCCGACGAAGCAGGCCAGTACGAAAATCGACAGGATCGAAATGAAGTCCATGCCCGCTCGGCCTCCCGTTGCACTTGAACCACCTTGGCGTCGGTTTGGCCCCGTGTCGAGGCCCGCAATTTCGCGGAAACGCTCGCGTTAATGGCGCGAATTTAAGGCAAGGTTTCCGATTTAATAACCTTTCTGACGCATGACGGCAGGAGGAAGGATAATAGTGCCCGCAACCGCGCCAATCGCGACCGAATCGCACCGCCAGCGGCTCAGGCTGCTGGTGTGGCCGCTGCTGCTCGCCTTGCTGTTCGGTTTTGCTGCCATTGGCGAGCCGCTCGAGGATGTGCTCCGAACAGCGCGCAATGCCGTTCACAAGCATTCGGTCAGCGGTGAAATCGTCCTGGTAAAAATTGACGAAAAAAGCCTTCGCCAGATCGATAACTGGCCATGGTCGCGCGCCAAGCAGGCCGAATTGCTCGATAAGATCGACGGGATGGGCGCGAAACATATCGTGTTCGACATCCTTTACACCGGCCCCAGCGGCGACGTCGACGATCGCGCGCTGGCCGACTCCATCAAGCGGTCGGGCAAGGTGACACTTGCCGCCCAAACTCGGCTTGGCGAGCAGAAAGGCAAGCAGAATCAGGGATTGCCCATGGCGGCGTTCACGAAGCAAGCCTCCGTGGCGTCAATTGCCGTACTCTATAATTGGCAAGGCGCGGCCTGGAAGTTGAAATATTCTACGCTCGTTGACGGGAAGCGTATGCCGTCTTTGTCTGCCAGCATCGCGGGGTTCGACGGACCGGTCGAACAGCATTATCCGATCGACTACAGCCTGGATGTCGAAAGCATTCCGCAGCTTAGCGCCGCTGACGTTCTTACCGGGACGGTCGATCCAGCGCTCGTGCGGGGCAAGACCGTCGTGTTTGGTACGACTGCTTATCAGGTCGGAGATCAATATGTGATTCCCGGGCGCGGCAAGCGCGGCGGAGTGTTTATCCATATTCTCGGTGCCGAAACGCTCAAGGCGGGGCCGCCGATTGATCTCGGGTGGATCCCGGGTCTGGTCCTGGCGCTCGCCGCGAGCATCGCATGTCTGCTGCGTCGCCGGAAATCTCCATTGGCGTTCGCCGCGGGGACGCTGGTGGTGCTGCCGATATTGCTCGAATCGCAATTATGGTTTGTCGATGTGACGCCCGGCCTGTTCCTGATCGCTGTGATCGCATCGCGATTGGCGTGGGCGCGGTCGCGATCGCGCGGCCTCGTCCACGCCTTGACGGGCCTTCCCAATCTCGCGGCCTTGGCGGCCGACAGGCGCGGGCGCGACCTGCCGCTGGTTGCCGTACGCGTCCATAATTTCGCTGAAATTGCGTCGACGCTCAACGCAGCCGGAGAGAAGCAGTTTGTCGAGCAACTTGTCGCACGGCTTGGTCTTGGCGACCGCCTGCGCGTAATCTTCCAGGGCGACGAGGGAATTTTCGCCTGGTTCGCTGATAAAGGCACGCCGTTCGCCAATCACCTCGAGGCGCTCCACGCGTTGTTCCGCTCGCCGATCCGGGTCAACGGGATCAATTATGACGTTGCGCTGAGCTTCGGGATTGAGGTCGGCAGCAGCCGATCGGTGTCGAGCCGACTGGGCAGCGCGTTGGTCGCCGCAGACGAGGCTGATCGCGAAAACCTGAAATGGAAATTCCACGACCCGGCGCGGCTTCAGGAAGTGCCGTGGCGATTGTCCCTGCTGTCGCAGCTCGACACCGCAATCGACGATGGCCAAGTGTGGCTCGCTTACCAGCCCAAGCTCGACCTCAAAACCCGGCGCACGGTCGGCGCCGAGGCACTGGCGCGCTGGACCCACCCTGAAAAGGGGCCGATCAGCCCGACCGAATTCGTCACTGCCGCCGAGCAGAGCGACCGGATCGAAAAATTGACCGACTTCGTTCTCGACCAGGCGATCGGCGCCGCCGCCGAGCTGGCGCGCAAGGGCTATGACTTCGGGATTGCGGTCAACCTGTCGGCGCGGATGCTCAATGACCGGAACCTGCCCGAGCGGGTCAATGCGGTGCTCCACCGCCACGGACTTGCCGCCGACAAATTAACTCTCGAACTGACCGAGACTGCAGCGATTTCGGGCACGGGCAATGGCATCGACCTGCTGGCGCGGCTGCGCGAACTCGGGGTCCGGATCGCGATCGACGATTATGGCACCGGCCTGTCGACACTCGACTATCTCAAGAAAATGCCGGCCAGCGAAATCAAGATCGACCAGAGCTTCATCAAGACGATGCGCGACAACCGCTCAGACCTCATCATGGTCCAGTCGACCATCGCGCTGGCCCATTCGCTCGGCCGCACCGTTGTCGCCGAGGGCGTCGAGGATCCGCGCAGCCTGGCGCAATTAGGCGAAATGGACTGCGATATCGCTCAGGGATTCGTCGTCGGGCGACCAATGAGTTTCGACGAAATGCTCCGTCGACTGAAGGGCGAGAGGAAGCGCAGCGCCGCCTAAATCTTTACTAACTTCCTTAATCGTTTGATAACCATATCAATTAGGGTTAATACTGCTCCTGTGCCGATGCGAATCGCATCAAGATGACAGGGGTTTGATATGACCAAGCGTCCAAATGGTAAGGGTTTCTGGGGTTGGCTTCTCGGCCAAGGCTGGGGCGGCGCCGGAAGCGGCGGCTGATTTAACCTAACATCCTAGAATAGTTACAGAAAGACCGGGAAGCGAAAGCTTCGCCGGTCTTTTTTGTTGTGCGTTTTGAATGGAGTCTCGAGCGCCGCTGCTGAGCGGCCGGCTAGCTCAGGAAACGATTGCGGTGGCCGAATCGACTCGCGGTGCGGCTCGCAGCGCGATGACGATCTCGTCATCGTCGGGAAGCACCACTTGACCCATTTCCTTGTCCCAGAAAGCGCTAAGGAAGTTGAACAAGTTGCGTGCATAAAGCGCCGACGAATCCGCCGCGAGGCTGCGCGCCAGCTGGACCGCGCCGACGATCGTCACCCCATGCCGGACGACACTTTCGCCCGCCACGCAGCCTTCGACATTGCCCCCCGCCTCCGCTGCCAGGTCAACCACGATGCTGCCAGCGCGCATCGTCGCCAGCTGGGCGTCGCTGATCAGCCGCGGCGCGGCGCGCCCGGGAATCAGCGCGGTGGTGATGACGATGTCCTGCTTGGCGATGTGACTCGACACCAGGTCGGCCTGCGCCGCCTGATATTCGGGTGACATCTCGCCGGCATAGCCGCCCGCCCCCTCGCCCTCGATTCCGGCAACATTCTCGACGAAGATCGGTTTCGCGCCCAAGGACATGATCTGCTCGCGGGTCGCCGAGCGAACATCGGTCGCGCTGACCTGCGCGCCAAGCCGCTTGGCAGTGGCGATCGCTTGCAAGCCGGCCACCCCGACCCCCATCACGAACACCTTGGCCGGGCTGACGGTGCCCGCCGCAGTCATCATCATCGGATAAGCGCGGCCAAAGAGGCTGGCGGCGTCGACCACGGCTTTATAGCCCGACAGGTTGGACTGCGACGACAGGACGTCCATCGACTGGGCGCGGGTGATGCGCGGCATTTTCTCCATCGCCAGCGGGTCGAGCCCGGCCTTGGCGTAAGCGGCGATATCGTCGGCCCGGCGGGCAGGATCTAGCGCGCCGACCAGCAACGCGCCTTTGGCGGCACCGCCGATGCTTGCGGGATCGGGCCCGGCGACGGCGAGAATGATCGCCGCATCCTCGAGCGCGCCTGCCCGGTCGGCGATCGTTGCTCCAGCCGCTTCATAATCAGCGTCGGCGATCTTGGCGTTCTCGCCAGCGCCGTGCTCGACGGACACGGAAGCGCCAAGCGCGATGAATTTCTTGACTGTCTCGGGGATCGCCGCGACCCGGGTTTCGGGCGAACCCTCCTTCAACACCGCGATTTTCACCCCGCTGGCGCTCAATTGCTGATGACGTAGATGACGATGGCGGCGATGATCGCGACTGCCAACGTCGACCATTTCAGCATATTGATAAACTTCGAATAATCCTTGGCGTGGGTGCGGATATGCGACTCCTTGCCGGACTGCGCTTTGGTTTCGGCTGCCATGTCATTCCCCTGGGCTTGGATGGGTGGTTGGTTGGCGCCGGTCTTATCAACCGCAGGGCCTGCGCCCAAGCGGTTTATTGGCCGCCTTAAGCCCCCCTTTACAACTCGACGCTACGATGGTCGCAGCGAAAGGCCCATCGATGCGCGAAGACATTCTTCGATCACTGCTGCTGATCGACAGCGACCCCGCCGAACGGCGGCTGGTCGCCGCAACCGCGTCGCGCGCCGGATGGAGCCTCGCCAACGCGGTGTCCGAAGGTGCGATCGAGTTGCTGCGCGGTCCGCACGGGCGCGAAGTTCGCGCTGCCTTGCTCTCCGGCTGGGATCCTGAAACTGGCCCGGCGCTGATCGAATCACTGAAGAAGGCGCGGCCCGATTTACCGGTGATCGTGCTTGCCGAAAGCGGGTCGATACCCGGTGCGGTGCAGGCGATGCGCGCCGGGGCCAATGACTTCCTGGTCAAGCCGGTCGCTCCCGAGCGTCTGGTCGAAGCATTGAGCGCGCACCGCGATCGCCGTCGTGCCGCGGGCGAACTGGCCCCGCTGGCGGAGAAACTCGCGCCCGTCCTGCCGCTCGAGGAGCTGGTTGGCGGTGCGCCTGACTTCCGCGCTGCGCTGGCGGTCGCGGCCAAGGCAGCGCGCAATCGCCTGTCGATCCTGATCATTGGCGAGCCCGGTTCCGGCAAGGAAACTTTCGCCCGCGCGATTCATTCGGCGAGCCTCCGCGCCAAGGGGCCGTTGGTGCAGGTCGATTGCAAGGCGGTCGCCGCCAACATTATCGATTCAACCCTGTTCGGCCATGCCGCCGGGGCGTTCCCGGGCGCCTTCTCCGAAAAGACCGGCAAGATCCTCGAGGCCGACGGCGGGACGTTATTGCTCGACGATATCGGCGCCTTGCCGCTCGAGACCCAGGCTGCGCTCGACCGCATGCTGGCCACCGGCGAAGTCCGCCCGGTCGGCTGCAATGGTTCCAATTCGGTCGACATCCGACTGATCGCCACCTCGAGCGCGCCGCTCGGCGAGGAATTCGACGCCAAGCTCAAGGACCGGGTCGAGGCGACCAGTGTCACCATCCCCCCGCTGCGCGACCGCAGCAGCGACATTCCGGCACTGACCCGCCACTTGCTCGGTCGTCTCGCCGAGCAGCATGGCGGCCGCGCTTTGTCGATCGGCAATGACGCGCTTGCGGTGCTGATGCGTTACGGCTGGCCGGGCAATGTCCGCCAGCTTGCCGGGGTGTTGTTCCGCGCTTCGGTGCAATGCGATGACAATTCGCTCACTGCCGAGCATTTCCCGCACATCGCGATCCAGTCGCGCTTTTCGGGCCGCAAGAGCGACCGCGCCAGCGAGTTCGTCCAGATGAGCCCCGACGCGGCGATGGGCGGCCCGCAACTGACCCTGCTCAAGCCCGACGGCCATTTGCGCAGCATGGAGGAGATCGAGGCCGACCTGATCCGCCTCGCCATCGGCCATTATCGCGGGCGCATGACCGAAGTCGCCCGTCGCCTCGGGATCGGCCGCTCGACGCTGTACCGCAAGCTCGCCGAACTCGGGATCGACACTACGTCGTAAGCGGCTAGGATCGGGCGGTGCGCTTGATCCCCCTCACCTTCCTGTTGCTGACCGCCTGCGGGTCCGCCGCGACTGCGCCCGTGTGGCCGGTGTCGCCGTGCCATCAGATGTTGTTCGAGGCGGTGCGGTTTACCGTCTGCGATCCGGGCAATGGCAATCTTCGGCTGATCGCCGCGGGCAAGGGCGAGACCCCCGTTCGCACGTTCGCCGAAGTGACTACTCACATTCCCGCCGAGCGGGTCGCGTTCGCGATGAATGCCGGGATGTTCGACGAGCACGGGCGGGCGATCGGGCTGGCGGTGGTTGACGGCGTGCAGCGGCACGCGATCAACTTGCGCGATGGCGGGGGCAATTTTCATTTGAAGCCCAACGGCGTGTTTGTGGTGCGCAAGAGCGGGGCAGCGAGCATCATCACCAGCGACGCGTATAAGCCGTCCGCCGACATTGCCTTCGCCACCCAGTCGGGGCCGATGCTGGTGATCGACGGCAAGCTCCATCCGAAATTCGACGCCGATAGCGAATCGCGCTTCATTCGCAATGGAGTCGGCATCGCGCCCGACGGCAGGCCGTTATTCGTGATCAGCAACGAGGTCGTCTCGTTCGGCAAACTCGCACGCTTTTTCCGCGATGGCTTGTACGCCCGCAACGCGCTCTATTTCGATGGCTCGGTCAGTTCGCTGTGGGATCCGGCATCGGGACGGCAGGATTCGGGCGTCCCGCTTGGGCCAATCATCGTCGCGCTCAAACCCGGGGCGTCAGCGCCTGGTCGCGGAGGCCGCGCCAGACCTTGACCGCTTGCACAGTCTCCGGGACATCGTGGACGCGGAGGATTTGCGCGCCTTGCTCGGCGGCTTTCAGCGCCAGCGTCAGGCTCCCAGCGAGGCGCTGATCGGCGGGCGCTTCGTTCGACAAGGCCCCGATCATCCGCTTGCGGCTCGCGCCGATGACGATCGGGCAGCCGAGCCCGTGAAACAGCGCCAGCCCGTTCACCAGCTCGAGATTATGCGCGACAGTCTTGCCGAAGCCGATGCCCGGATCGACCAATAAATTGGCCCGCGCGATGCCCGCCGCTTCGGCCGCCGCGATCCGCTCCTCGAGCCAGCGATACACTTCGGCCAACACGTCGCCGTAGCGCGGATTGTCCTGCATCCCCTGCGGATCACCCTGGTGATGCATCAGCACGATCGGAACGCCGCCAGCGGCAACAACTTCCGCCGCACGATCATCGTGGGTCAGCGCCGAGACATCGTTGACCAGCCCCGCGCCTGCCCCAAGTGCGGCCTCGATCACGGTCGCCTTGCGGGTGTCGATCGATACCGCAGTGCCACCGGCGGCGAGCTGCTGGACGATCGGCAGGATGCGCTCGACCTCATCGCCTTCCCACACCGGCTTCGCGCCGGGGCGGGTCGATTCGCCGCCGACATCGATAATCGCCGCGCCTGCAGCCGCCATGGCCGCGCCAGCCTCGGCGGCGGCGCGCGCGTCGGCATAAGCCCCGCCATCGGAGAAACTGTCGGGGGTCGCGTTGATGATCCCCATCACCTGCGGCTGATCGAGGCGGATGGTGCGACTTCCCAGCGTCAGGGCTGCGCGCGGAGCGGTAATACGCACCCAATCGGCGGCCATACCCTCGTCGAATCGCGCCTCAATCCCTTCGACCGGCACCAGCTCACGCGATCCGTCGTCGTGGATCAATTCGGCCGACGCGAACCAGTTTAGCCCGCCCGCGAGCCGCGCAACCTTGCCGTCATGCCCGAATGGCGAATCGACGAAGCCGGTCGGGCGGATGAGGGTATTGCGGGTCACAGCCCCGCCAGATGGGCCTGCCGCAGATCATCGATCGGCAAGCTTCGCCCGTCTACTTCGATGTGCCAGAAGATCCAGCCGTTGCAGCTTGGTGCGCCTTGCAATGCCGCACCGACCTGGTGGATCGACCCCCTATGCCCGTCGCAGGCGATCGAACCATCGGCGCCAACGGTGGCGCTCCACCGCCGCTTGCTATCGCTCAGTGATGAACCCGGCGAGACCATCCCGCTCTCCACCAGCAGCCCGAACGCCACCCGCGGTGCGGCGCGCTTGTCGGCCATCATCGTCATCGCGCTTTCATCGAGCGGCAGCGTCGCGTCGATCCGCGCTCGCGCCACCTTGGCGTAGGCCGACTCGCGCTCGATCCCGATCCACCGTCGCCCCAGCCGCCGCGCCACTGCGCCGGTAGTGCCGGTGCCGAAGAACGGGTCGAGCACGATGTCGCCAGGCTTGGTGCAGGACAGAAGCACGCGGTACAGCAGGCTCTCGGGCTTCTGTGTCGGATGCGCTTTGTCGCCGTTGCTGTCCTTGGCGCGCTCGCCGCCCGAGCAGATCGGAAGCACCCAGTCGCTGCGCATCTGGAGGTCGTCGTTGAGCGCTTTCATGGCGCGATAATTGAAGGTGTAGCGCGCTTTCTCGTCCTTGGCGCACCACAGCAATGTCTCATGCGCGTTGGTGAATCGCGTGCCGCGAAAGTTGGGCATCGGGTTGGCCTTGCGCCAGATGATATCGTTCAAAATCCAGAAGTCGGCGTCCTGCAGCAAGGTGCCGACGCGGTAGATGTTGTGATAGCTGCCGATCACCCAGATGGTGCCATCGTCCTTGAGAATGCGGCGTGCCTCGGCGAGCCATTCGCGGGTGAAATCGTCATAGGTGGCGAGGCTGTCGAACTTGTCCCAATCATCGTCGCAGGCATCGACCTTGCCGCCTTCTGGCCGCAGCAAATCGCCGCCGAGCTGGAGGTTATAGGGCGGGTCGGCGAAGATCATGTCGACCGACTTGTCGGGCAATCGTGCCATTTCCGCGATACAATCGCCAAGGATGATCTGGTCGAGCGGAAGTTCGCGGTGAGGCCGAGGACTAGTGCGCGGGCGCGGACGCCCGTTCATCTCCGTTGCCGGCAAGATCATGATCACTGCGAAAGTCCCCCTAAGTCGCGCTTAGGGTGAGTCAGGCTGGACTCGCGGTCAAGGACGCAAGTCTTAACGAGGGCTGGCAAGGCCGTGAGAACAAAAGGAATCCGCGACGCCCAGACTACCATATATTGAGTCCAATGCCGGCGGGAGACTCAATCCCTAGTGGTGTGACTCGAAGGACTCAGCACTCAGAAAAGGGCCAGTTGCGCCACCGGGGCGAAACTCCGGCGGTGCAGCGGACTTGGGCCGTGTGTGCGCAAGGCGGCGAGATGCTCGGGGGTGCCATAGCCCTTGTGGCGGCAGAAACCGTAATTGGGATGGCACTCATGCTCGACGAGCATCAGCGCATCGCGATGCTGCTTGGCGACAATCGAGGCGGCCGAAATGCACCGTTCACTGGCATCCCCGCCAACAATCGCGCGCGCTGGCCAGCGCCATTCGGGTCGACGACCGACCGGGGTGAGGTTGCCGTCGATCAGCGCCTCGACCGGATCGCAGCCGATTACCGCGCACAGGGCCTCCATCGCCCGCGCCATCGCCAGCATGGTCGCCTGAAAAATGTTGATTGAATCGATTTCCTCGACGCTGGCGAGTCCGATGCCGACGTGGCAGCGCGCGTGGATCCGTGTCGCCAGCAATGCGCGCTTGTCGGCTTTCAACACCTTGCTGTCGGCCAGCCCGCGAATGTCCTTGCCGCACAGGATTACCGCTGCGGCAACCACCGGCCCCGCCAACGGCCCCCGGCCCGCTTCATCCACGCCCGCGATCATTCCGCGATCCGCCACGGCGGAAAGCGGCGGTTTTCGCCGGCCTTGTAGAGGAAGATCGTATTGCCCGACGGATCGCGCAGCCGTGCCTCGCGCCACATCCACGGCTGGTTGCGCGGGCCATGTTCGAACGGGACGCCGAGCCTGGCCAGCCGGTCGACCTCGGCGTCGATGTCATCGCACTCAAGATAGATTGCGGTGGTTGGCGAGATCGTCTCCTCGGCATCGGCCTGGATCGACAAGGTCGCCCCGCCGCCGGTCTCGAACCGCGCATAGGCATTTTCGGGGCTGTCGACGATCTGGCGAAGGCCGAGCGTGCGGTAAAACGCCACCGACTTGGCATAATCACTGACGGTCAGCGTCACCTGGTTCATCCGCGGCATCGATCCCGGCCCGACGTCGAGCCGAACCGCAGCATGCCCCAGCGGCCCGGCCCCGCCGCCAAGCCCCGGCGCGGCGTGAAGCGCAACCCGCACGAATTCGCGCGCCCTGCCCACCGCCTGTGTCAGGCTATGCCCCTCGGCGAGAAACATCGCGATCGCCGACGCCAATGTGCAGCCGGTGCCGTGGGTGCTGGTGGTGGCGATCCGCTGGCCTTGCCAACTAGTGATATTATCTTCCTCGATCAGCGCGTCGGCGAGCGCGTCGCCTTCCTCGTGCCCGCCCTTGATCAGCACCGCGCAGCGATGCGCCGAGACCAGAGCAAGCGCGGCGTTGACCTCATCGCCCTCGCTCGACAGCCGCTTCAATTCGGGCAGGTTGGGCGTGACGATCGTCGCGACATCCATCAGCCGACCGAACGCGGCGATGGTCGCATCGTCGGCGAGTGGCGCGCCGCTGGTCGCGACCATCACCGGATCGAACACGATCGGCACATTCTCGAACCGCGCCAGCCGGTCGGCGATGACCTCGGCAGCAAACGCGCTGCCGATCATCCCGATCTTGATCGCGTCGATCCCGATGTCGTCGGCCACCGCGTCGATCTGCGCCAGGATCGTCTCCGCCGGGACGGGATGGACCGCGCCGACGCCAAGCGTGTTCTGCGCGGTGATTGCGGTGATCGCGGTCATTGCGTGGCCGCCGAGCATGGTAACGGTCTTGATGTCGGCCTGGATCCCCGCCCCGCCGCTGCTGTCCGACCCGGCGATGATCAGGATTCGCGCAATCGTCATGCGGCGAACTTGCGCGTCGTCGATGCCGGATGCTCGGCCAGGTTCGTCCCCGTCCGCGCCGGGCGATCAACCAGTTCGCCACCGCAGTTGGGGCAGCGCTCATCCATCTCCTCGGCGCAACCCGCGCAAAAAGTGCATTCGAACGAGCAGATGAACGCGCCCGGCAAATTGGCCGGCAAGTCCGCCCCGCAGCGCTCGCAATCCGGGCGCATGTCGAGCATCAGGCGGCCGCCACCGCAGCGCAGATATCATCGACGATTGCTTCGACCTCGGCCATGTCGTCGCCCTCGGCCATCACCCGGATCAACGGTTCCGTACCCGACTTGCGAATCACCAGCCGGCCGCGCCCGTCAAGCGCTTTTTGCGCCTTCGCGATGCGCTTGATCACCGCCTCGGCTTCGAGCGGCTCGCCCTTCTCGTAACGGACATTCTTGAGCAATTGCGGCACCGGGTCGAATTGGTTGAGCAACTCGCTCGCACTCTTTCCGCTGTCGACCATGCACGCCAGTATCTGCAGCCCCGCGACCAGCCCGTCGCCGGTGGTCGAATGATCGGTCAGGATGATGTGCCCCGATTGCTCGCCGCCGACATTGGCCCCGCGCTCGCGCATTTCCGCCAGCACATGGCGGTCGCCGACCTTGGTCCGGACGAGCTCGATCCGGTGCCTGTTCAAATGCCGCTCGAGCCCGAGGTTGGACATCACCGTCGCCACCACCGCCTTGGCCTTCAATGACCCGCGGCGCTTCTGGTCGATCGCGATCAGCGCCATCAACTGGTCGCCGTCGATCACCGTGCCGGTCTCGTCGACCACAATCAGTCGGTCGGCATCGCCGTCGAGCGCAAGCCCGATATGGGCTCCATTGGCAATCACTGCGTCGCGCAATTGCTGCGGGTGGGTCGACCCGCAATTGTCGTTGATATTGGTGCCGTTGGGCGACACGCCGAGCGCGATCACATCGGCCCCAAGCTCCCACAGCGCATCGGGGGCGACGTGATAAGCCGCCCCATTTGCGCAATCGACCACGATCTTGAGCCCGTCGAGCCGCATGTGATCGGGCAAGGTCGACTTGGCGAAATGAACATAGCGCCCGCGTGCGTCGTCGATCCGCTTGGCGCGCCCGACCATTTCGGCTTTCGCCAGTTTGGGCTCCTTGCCCAGTCGGCGCTCGATCGAGCGTTCGTCTTCATCGCTCAATTTATAGCCATCCGGGCCGAACAATTTGATCCCGTTATCGACGAATGCATTGTGGCTGGCGCTGATCATCACGCCCAAATCCGCACGCATCGATCTGGTCAGCATCGCCACCGCCGGAGTCGGCATCGGCCCGAGCAGGACGACATCCATCCCCACGGACGTGAACCCCGCGACCATCGCCGATTCCATCATGTAGCCGCTGAGCCGCGTGTCCTTGCCGATCACCACGCGGTGGCGATGATCGCCGCGCAGGAAGTGCGCGCCCGCCGCCTGGCCAACCCGCATCGCAATCTCGGCGGTCATCGGCGCATCGTTGACGCGCCCGCGAATCCCGTCGGTACCGAAGAATTTCCTGCCCATGATCAGGCTATTGCCCGAAAAGCCTTAACCGAAAAAGGCCCAGATGCCGGCGGGGCGATAACCGAGCGCACCGTGGACATAGCTTGCGGCGAGCCACAGCAAGGTCCCGCCGACCAACGCGAACCCGCCAGCCGATGCGACACCGCGTCCGTATGGCACGAAACTGGTCCGCGCTTCCCAGTCGCGCCACGGCTCGCCGATCAGTTTTTCCTTCTTGTGATCCTGCCCCGCCGCGCCGCCGAGAGCGAGGATCGCGATTGCCGCGCTGACCACGATCGCGGCCGGGGTCGGATTGACGATCACATGGACCAGGGCCCAGATCGCAAACCCCCACATCATCGGATGCCGCGTGATGGCGAATACGCCGCGCGCCGCGCCAATCTCGGTCACCGCCTTGCCCCCGGTCGGGAACGCCGGATTGCTCTTCAAAGAGCCGACGAACATCACCGACCCGAACCACATCAGGATCGTGCCAAGGATCCACCCGACCGACCCGGAGTCCCACAACACCGCGGGCGAATCTGCAAACGCGCCATGATAAAAATGGACCATCAGATAGAGCGTAGCGATCGACACCAGGACATAGACCAGCCCGAAGATTTTCTCGCCCATCGCGCTGACCATCGGCGCGCGCAGCGGGTGCGACATCAGGAAATGCGTTCCCACGAACGCCACCGCGCCGAGGATCAGCCCCGTCATCGCGCTCATCGCCGATACGCCTCGGGAAGCGCCTGCCGGTCGAGCCTCTTGTAACGGTCGCGAAGCTTGGTCTGGCGGCTTTCGAGTGGCTGCCTGACGCCATCGATCCATACCATCTGCGCTTCGCTTGCGACTTCGAGCGGATCGCCTGACCAGATCACCACGTCGCCCTGCCGCCCGCGCGCCAGACTGCCGATCTGACCGCCCATGCCGATCACTTCGGCGGGCTTCGAGGTGATCATTGCCAGCGCCTCGCCCCAGCTGACCCCGGTCGCGCCGGGCACCTTGCCGAGCGCGACGAGGTTGGCGGCATATTGGCGCTGGTTGAACAGGTAGCGCGAATCATTGTCGTCGATCATCCCGATCGCGACCTTAACCCCGGCGTTGCGCATCCGGCCGATGTTCGACTGGGTCGCGGCGAGCATTTCGAAGCTGGCCGGCAAGTCGTTGACCGCCGATGCAATGACCGGGATTCCCGACGCCGCGATCCGGTCGGCAACGGTCCAGCCTTCGCTCACCCCGACCAGCACCATTTTCAATTTCGGGTAGGACCGCCTGAGCGCAATCGCCTGCAATATGTCATTGGCCATTTCGACATGGACCAGCAGATATTGCTGCCCCTGGAGCACCGGCACCAGCGCCGCAGCGTCGAACCGGGTCAGCAGCACGTCGTCGCTGCGTTGCGCCCCCGGGCCGGTCATCCGCGACTCATTGGGGTCGCGAACCACCGGGTCCTGCGCTGTTCCCGAGCGGCTCGATCCGCGGGTCGAATAGCGCCCCAGCTCGGCGGCTTCGCGCAGCGCATTGCGGAACAGGACATGCGCCGACGCGCGCGACCCGCCAGCAGTCTCCGCGCCGCTCTCGCCAAGCTCGACGAACTGGAATTTGCGCGCGGCGGTGATCGGGTCGCGGTCGGCGCCAAGGTCGATCACCGCCCCCTGCCCGGCAAAGATGCTTTTCGCGGTATTTGGCGCGACAATCGCGCGGGTCACCCCGTCGGCGCGGTTGACCGAGATCGTCGATTCCATCGGGTTGACCGCGGGCGCGGCGTCGATCGCGGCGCTGAACGGCCCGTTTGGTGCGCGGTCGTCGGTGGTGCCATCGGCCGACAGATCGACTTCGCTCAGCCCCAATCGCGAGAAACCGCCGACGATCCCCGGCGTAACCCACTTGCCGCGCGCATCGACAATCTCCGCCCCGCGCGGAATCGGGATTCCGATACCGGCAGCGAGAATCTTGCCATTCTGGATGACCACGGTTGCACCAACAATCGGCTCCGACCCGTCGCCCAGCGCGACCGTGCCGCCGGTGATGGCGACCGTCTGCGCGGTCAGCGGCGCCGTCGTGGCGAGCAACGCGACGGCGATCAGCAGGCGCTTCACTTCACATCCCCTTCGCCCGGCTGTCCAAGCTCGAAGTCGCTTACCGGGCGCAGCCGCGGGTTGGCGCTGTCGTACATCATCGCCCCGTCGATCCACACCTTCTCGGGCCTGGTGTAGGTGCTGAACGGATTGCCGTTCCACAGCACGATATCGGCCATCTTGCCGGGCTTCAGGCTGCCCACGCGGCTCTCGAGCCCAAGCGCCTTGGCGGGGTTGAAGCTGAGCCAGCGCCACGCCGATTCGTCGCTGATATTGACCCCCGCGCGGCGACCGTCAGCAAGCGCCTTGGCCGCCTCTTGGTTCAACCGCTGGATCCCGTTGGCATCGTCCGAATGGACGATGGCGCACGCCCCGGCGCGGTCGACGAACGGGATATTCTCCTTGATCCCGTCATAGCTTTCCATCTTGAAGCCATACCAGTCGGCCCACATCGCCGAGCAAATTCCTTCGCGCGCCAGCAAATCGGCGATCTTGTAGCTTTCGACCGCATGGTGGAAGGTGCTGATCTTATAGCCAAATTCATGGCTCATATCGATCATGATCGCCATTTCGTCGGCGCGGTAACAATGGTTGTGGATGCGGATCTTGCCGTCGAGCACGCCGCGCAAGGTGTCCATCGCGAGATCCCGGCCGGGCATGTCGCCGCCATTCTTTTCATATTTGTCCCACTTGCGATCATAGTCCTGGGCCTTGATCCAGGTCGCGCGGGTGACCGCGACATTGCCCATCCGCGTGCCGGGGCCACCCTTGTTGCCATAGACGCGCTTGGGGTTCTCGCCGCACGCCATCTTCAGCCCGTATGGCGCACCAGGAAATTTCATCCCCTGAGAAGTGCGCGCGGGGACATTCTTGAGCACCACCGATCGTCCGCCAAACAGATTGGCCGATCCGGGCAGAATCTGCAGCGACGTGACGCCGCCATTGGCGAGCGCCCGCGAAAATCCCGGGTCTTGCGGCCACACGCTATGCTCGGCCCACACTTCGGGCCGCGACGGCGAAGTCGCTTCATTGCCGTCGCTGTTGCCCTCGGTCCCCGGCGAAGGATAATCGCCAAGGTGGCTGTGGACATCGATGATGCCGGGCGTGACATACTTGCCGCTGCCGTCAATCTCGATCGCGCCCGCCGGGCTAGCCAGTGACGCATCGCCGGTCGCGACCACTGCGCCGTCGGCGAAAATCACCGTGCCATTGTTGATCCGCCCGCCTTCGCCGTCGAAGATGGTCGCCCCACGGATCACCGTCGGCGCGCCCGAATAGCGACTGTAGGTTGAGGGATACGGGTCTTCGTTTATCCGGATCGGCGCTGCCTTGGGCGGCGTGGTCTTCGCCGCGCAGCCGCTGAGCAAGGCGGCGGCGACCGCCGCTCCGACGATCGCCGCGCTGCGCATCAGGCCTTCAACTCGCCGTCGAGTGTGGTCCCCGCAGCCTGCGGCTCGCCAAGCTCGTGATCACCGCCGAGAGGATGATCTTCTAGCGTGTCGAGGTGCATCCACTTCTTGACGATCGGCGAGACGAGCAGGACCGCGATGCCGATCCCGATCGTCACCCACCCGAACATCGAATAAATGTCGAGCAAGCCCTGCTTGGTCATTTCGCCGCCGTCACCGCCGGTTGCCTCGCCGATCTTGCCAGCGACGAAATTGCCCACCGCGGTCATGTAGAACCACGCGCCCATGATCAGCGACGCCATGAAGCTCGGCGCGAGCCGGTTCATCGCGCTCAAGCCCACTGGCGAAAGGCACAATTCAGCCGTCGTCGCGAACAGATAATAAGCGAACACGAACAATACCGGGACCATCACGTCGATCCCGACCGCCATCGCGCCCCACACCAAGACGAGATTGGCAAAGCCCATCTGCAACAGCGCAATGCCGAACTTGGCTGGTGCCGACGGCTCGAGCCCGCGTCGGCCGAGCGCCACCCACAAGCCCGCGAACAAGGGTGCGAGCAGGATGATGATGATCGGGTTGATCGACTGGAAGATCGACGCCGGAACCCCGGACCGGTCGACGAACCGATCGGTGAACAGGTTCATCGATCCGCCGGCCTGCTCAAACAGGCCCCAGAAGATCGGGTTGAGCGCGATCAGAAACAGGATGGCGAAGATCCGCTCGCGCGGTTCCTTGTCCAGCTTGAACGCCTGGAACAGGACATAGCCGAGCAGGCCGACTCCGCTGATGATCAGCAGGGTCTGGATCACCGACTGATATTGGACCAGCGCCCAGATCACCGCGACAGCGGCGACGCCGACGCCGTAAACCGACATTTCCTTGCCCTTGCTGAGCGCGACGGGGGATTCGCCCGCGCCGTTGAGTGCCTTCTTGCCGAGTACGAACACGATCAGGCCGACAATCATGCCGATACCCGCAAGACCGAAGCCATAGCCCCAGCCGATCGTCTCGCCGAGATAGCCGACCAGGATCGTGCCGATCGCCGCGCCGACGTTAATCCCCATGTAGAAGATGGTGTAGGCGCCATCGCGGCGGATGTCGGTCAGCTTGTACAATTGCCCGACCATCACCGAGATGTTGGCCTTGAGGAAACCCGAGCCGACGATGATAAATGCGAGGGCGAGCCAGAAGACGTTGATCGTCGGATCGGACTGGCCGCCGACGCCTTCGACCGCCATCAGGCTGTGCCCGAACGCAAGCAGAAGTCCGCCGAACAACACCGCCTTGCGCTGCCCCAGGTAACGGTCGGCGATATAGCCGCCGAGCACCGGGGTAATGTACACCAGGCTGGTGTAGGCGCCGTAGATGAGGTTCGCCTTGTCATCGGCGAACAGCCAATGCTTGGTGAGATAGAAGATCAGCAAGGCGCGCATGCCGTAGTAGGAGAATCGCTCCCACATTTCGGCGAAGAACAACATGTACAGGCCCTTGGGGTGGCCTGCGAATTCGGGTTCCTTCTGGATCACGATCTTGGCGCCGACCGTCAAGAAAATACCGAGCAGGATAACCGCGATTGCCGCAATCCACTCGGTCTCCTGCCAAAGGGACATGTCTTTCATTCTGTTCTCTCCGCCTTGATCGGCACGCCTCGCGCGGGGGTGCCTGGTGTGTTGGGGCGCACCCTAACGGGGAAATTTGGCTTGTGAAGCCGGTTGTTACGCGGCCCCGCCTTGCTTAGTGCTGCCCCCATGACGCTCAATGACCGCTCGACCATCGTCTCGCTGCTCGAAACCCGCCGCTCGGGCCGCCCGCGCGAAATGGTCGCCCCGGGACCGAGTGACGACCAGCTGATGCAGATATTGTCGATCGCCGCGCGCACGCCCGATCATGGCAAATTATTCCCGTGGCGGTTCATCACCATCGCCCCCAACCAGCGCGATGCGCTCGCCACCCTGTTGCTCGAGGCGCTGCCCGAATCCGATCCCGAGGCCGGCCCCGCGCATGTCGCCAAAGCGCAGGAGTTCGCGCACCAGGCGCCGACCCTCGTCGTACTCGTTGCCGCGCCGATCGCGGGCCACAAGATCCCCTTGTGGGAACAGGAATTATCGGTCGGCGCCTCGGGGATGAACCTGCTGCTCGCTGCCCACGCATTGGGCTATGTCGCCAGCTGGATCACCGGCTGGGCAGCCTATTCCGAACGGGTCCGCGCCGCTTTCTGCGCACCGGGCGAGCGCATCGCGGGCTTTATGTTCATCGGCTCGCCCGGAATGCCGCTCGAGGAACGCCCGCGCGCACCATTGGCCGCCGTTGCGCGCCCGTGGGTCCCGCCGTCCGCGTAACCCACTTGAAACAAAGCGCGACGTGCTGTATTACCACAGCATGACGCTTAGAAATTCTCATGAAAAACCCGTATACGTCCGCCTTCGCGAAGTGATTGGCGATTCGATTCTCGCCGGCCGGTTCAAGGACGGCGATCCCCTCCCCTCGGTCCGCGCGCTGGCGGTCGAGGAAGGCGCCAACCCGCTGACCGTCGCCAAGGCCTATCAGGGGTTTCAGGACGAAGGGCTGATCGTGGTCAAGCGCGGAGTCGGCATGTTCGTCGCCGCCGGCGCTGCAGCTCGGCTTCGCACCAGCGAGCGCAACAGCTTCATCCAGTCCGAATGGCCGCTGATCCGCGACCGCATGGCGCGGCTCGGGATTGTGCCCGCCGACCTGGTTGCCGACGCCTAACCCAGCGCCGCCGCTTCGCACGCATAAAGCAACGCTGCCCCGCTCTCCGCCGCAGCGCCAAGCCCGAGCGCTTCGGGCACCACCACCGCACAGAAATATTCCGCCGCCGCATGATCGCGCGCGTTCGCCTCGGGCGCTTTCGCCAGCCGCTCGACCAGCCAGCCCGCGACCATTACCGAACACATCGTCAGGAAGGGGTAACTCCCCGCCAGCCGATCCTCCGACGATGCGCTTCGCAAACTCGCCGCCGCAACCTCAACCGAATCGGTTAGCGCGATCAGCATCGGATGTTCGGCTTCGGCCTCAATCTCGGCGATCAGCCCGTCGAACGCGAGGCCACCGTCGAGCCCCAGCTTGCGCCCGACCAAATCGGCCGCCTGAATTCCGTTGGTGCCTTCGTAAATCGGCGCGATACGCGCATCGCGGAGGTGCTGCGCCGCGCCGGTTTCCTCGATATAGCCCATCCCGCCATGGACCTGGATGCCGAGGCTGGCGACTTCGCACCCGACATCGGTGCCCCATGCCTTGGCCAGCGGGGTCAGCACGTCGCCCCGGAAACCCGCGAGCGGGTCGTCCTTTGCGCCGCGGTCGATCTGGCCGAAGGCGTAATAGACCAACGCCCGCGACCCCATCGTCAGCGCCCTCATCCGCAGCAGCATCCGCCGCACGTCGGGATGCTCGGAGATCGCCTTTCCACCTTGCCGCCGGTCGAGCGCATAAGCCACCGCCCGCTGGGTCGCGCGCTCGGCGATCCCGACCCCCTGCAGCCCGACATTGAGCCGCGCATTGTTCATCATTGTGAACATCGATCGCATGCCCTGATTCTCCGGGCCGATCAGCCAGCCGGTCGCTCCGCCAATGTCGCCATAACTCATCACGCAGGTCGGCGAGGCGTGGATGCCGAGCTTATGTTCGATCGACACGCACTTGAGGTCGTTGGCGGTCCCGTCGGGCAAGACCTTGGGCACCAAGAACAATGAAATCCCGCGGGTCCCCTCGGGCGCGCCGGGGGTCCGCGCCAGCACCAGATGGACGATCTGCTCGGCCAGGTCATGGTCGCCATAGGTGATGAATATCTTGGTCCCCGAAACGCGCCAGGAACCATCGTCGTTCGGTTCGGCGCGGGTCTTCAATGCCCCGACATCGCTCCCCGCCTGTGGCTCGGTCAGATTCATCGTCGCCGGCCATTCGCCCGACACGATCTTGGCCAGATAGGCGTCTTTCAGCTCATCCGATCCGTGATGCTGCAGCGCCTCGATCGCCCCCATCGACAGCATCGGCAGCAACGCAAAGCCGATATTGGCGGCGTTCAAATCCTCCATCAGCGCCGCCGACAGTGCGAGCGGCAACCCCTGCCCGCCATAAGCCTCGGGCGCGGCGAGCGTCATCCATCCACCATCGACGAACGCCTGGTACGCCGCCTTGAATCCGGCCGGCATGACCACCCCGTCGGGAGTCCACTTCGCCCCCACCGTATCGCCGATTCGGTCGAGCGGGGCGAATTCGCCTTCCGCCAGTTGGCCTGCGCCTTCGAGCACTGCGCCGACCATCTCGAGGTCGTTCGACAGTTCGCCGATCCGCACCACATGGTCGAGCACCAGGCGCTGGTCGTGGACGGCGGAGCGGAAGGTCATGTGCTGGCACCCTTGATGATCATCGGGCCATGCCATAGCGAGCGCGCCATGAGCCCGCCAGATACTGAGACCGTCGCGTATGACGATGCGGCCATATCGCGCGCCGCAGCGCTGGTGCTTGGCGGCCAGCCGGTCGCGGTGCCGACCGAGACCGTCTATGGCCTCGCCGCCGACGCCACCAATCCGCAAGCGGTGGCGCGTATCTACGCAGCGAAAGGCCGCCCGAGCTTCAACCCGTTGATCGTCCACGTCGCCGATCTCGCCGCTGCGGAAGCGTTGGGCCTGTTCGACGACAGCGCCCGCGCGCTCGCCGAGGTGCACTGGCCCGGCCCGCTGACAATCGTCGTCCCTGCGCGGCCCGGCAACGGCATCGCCTCGCTCGTCACCGCCGGTCTCGACACGATTGCGATCCGCGTCCCTGCGCATCCCGCTATGCAGGCCTTGCTCGCCGCCACTGATCGTCCGCTCGCCGCGCCGTCGGCCAATGCCAGCGGTCGGATCAGCCCGACCCGCGCGGCCCATGTCCTCGCCAGCCTCGACGGGCGCATCGCGCTGATCATCGATGGCGGGCCAACCACGCAGGGAATCGAATCGACCATCGTCGCCGCCACCGGCGGGCCGCTGCGTTTGCTCCGCCGCGGCCCGATCCTGATCGACGCGCCGCTTTCCTCAGGCGGGATCGAGGCGCCGGGTATGATGGCCAGCCATTACGCCCCGCAAAAACCACTTCGCCTCGACGCAACGCACGCGGAAAGCGACGAATATCTGATCGGCTTCGGCGCGGTCGCGGGCGACATCAACCTCAGCGCAACCGGGGACCTGACCCAAGCCGCCGCGCGGCTGTTCGACCTGCTCCATTTGGCCGACGCCTCGCCAAGCCCGCGAATCGCCGTCGCCCCGATCCCCGGCGACGGCCTAGCCGCTGCAGTCCGCGACCGCCTGACCCGCGCCGCCACCCCGCGCCCATAGAAAAAGGGGCGCTTCCTCGGCTGAGGAAGCGCCCCTGATCTCAGGTCGACCGGTTACAGGCCCGAAGGCGTCGTCCCTTGGGCAGCCGGTGCTTCAGCTGCAACTGCGGCAACGGGCACCGCAGTGTCGAGCGCGCCGGTAAGCGGCTGAAGCGTGAGATACAGTGGGTTCGGGGTCAGGTCGCGCATCGACCCGTTCGAGCCATCGACGACGCCGCCGATGATCCCGCCGAACACGATGTTGCCAGCCGCGCCAGCAACGCCGCCGCCCTTGATCTTGCTCTGAATCTTGGCCGTCGCGGGCGAATAGCCGTCCTTGGTCGCGGTGACCGTGAATTCGGTCTTGCGCTTGAGCTTCAATGCGCACGGGCTCGTGCAACGTTCGCCGGTCGACAGGGCAACTGCCGCAGCCGTCGGCGTGGTTACGACCTTGAAGGTCTCCTTGGTGCCGCGCGTGATCGTGGCGCAAGCGGACAGGCTGATAACCGCCACGGCGAGGCCGCAGCTCTTGATGAGTTTGTTCACTGGAATGTAACCCCCGACAAACGGCGAGCAGGACGCTGCCGTAAGCGCTGGCTGGCATATCAACCGCAGCGGTTCAACTGCTATTCACGCCCTAACCCGCCATTTTCGATTAACCGTTTCATTGGAGTCACACTTTTTAGCCTGCCGCAGTCTCGCTTTTGAGCCGCGCCTGGAAACTCTTCCGCAGCTTCGCCAGCTTTGGTGGGATGATCGCCATGCAATAGGGGTTGCGCTGGCCTTCGGTCGCCCAATAATCCTGATGATTATCCTCGGCCGGATACCACGTGGCGGTGGGCTCGATGGTAGTGACGATCGCCGCCGACTGGCTGGCTTGGGCCTGGGCAATGCCCGCTCGAGCCTCGGCCTCCTGCGTTTCGTCCTGCGGGAAGATCGCCGAACGATATTGCGTGCCGACGTCATTGCCCTGGCGATTGAGCTGGGTCGGATCATGGGTCGCGAAAAAGATTTCGAGCAACGTCGCATAGTTGATTACTGCATCATCGAAGCTCACCCGAATCGCCTCGGCATGGCCAGTGTTGCCGCCACACACTTCGCGATAGGTGGGATTGTCGGCATGCCCGCCGGTGTAGCCGCTTTCGACCTTGCTGACCCCGGCGATGTCGAGAAACACCGCTTCGGTGCACCAGAAACAACCCCCCGCCAATACCGCCACTTGCTCGGCCATCATCCGCTCCTTCAACATTGAGAGCATGAGATAGGAAGCGAGCGGCGTATTGCTAGTTGTTCTTCTTGTAGCTCGCCTTGAGGCTGGCCATTTCGACTCGCTTGCCGACCCAATCAGCAAGCTCCTCGAGCGTCAGCGGCTGGTCGAACACAATTCCGGCGCGGCGCTCGGAGAACCAGCGGACCTGGCCTTTGACCGGGCGCAGGCTTTCGACCACCACCACCACGTCCTTGCCGAGGCAATATTCCTCGATCGGTTCGACCTTCATCCCGCCGAGCGAAATGTCGCGCACCTCGCAATTATAATAAGTGCTGCCGACGCGGATGCTGGCCTTGCACTGGACGTCGAGCCGCGGCGGGCGAGTACGGAAACCGTGGCGCGGCTTGCGCCCGGCGAGCAGCTCGCCAAGATCGATATTGTGCGCGAATTTGAAACCGGCGGTGCCTTCGCGGGTCCAGATCACCGAAGCCGGGATTTTCTGACCGTTAAATTCGATCCACACCGCCTCGCCGACACTGACGATATGCCCGACTTCGGCCATCAGGCCGCCGGCCGACATGTTGCGCACGCGGATCAGCTGGTCGGTCAAATCGGTTGTCAGCTTGACGATGCACAACGTCGACGGCAGGCGATCGTCGTCGCGCCGTTCCGACGGTCGCGGAACCGCAGTCGACAGCGAAAATGTCGTCGATTCGAAGGCGACGTCGTCATTCTCAAGCGACAGCACCGGCTTGCGGCGGATTAATGAACCGAACATTCCCCACTCCAACGGAGAAAACTCTCCAGCAATGGCATATTAGGCCGGTTGCGGTTAATAAGGCGTTTCTTGCGTTTGACCGGCGCTCGCGTAAGTGCCGCTGATGCACGGAGCGCCTCATCACAGGGAGAATCGCGGGTCATGACGCGGCCGCGTCTGCTTTTGATCGATGACGAACCGCAGCTTGCGGCCTTTGTCGCCAATGCGGCCAGGATGTGCGGCTTCGACCCGACTGCGACCGATCGCGACCGGGATTTTCGCGACCGATTCATCGACCAGCGGCCCGAAATGGTGGCGCTCGATTTGGGCATGCCCGGGATGGACGGGGTCGAGCTGCTTCGCTTCCTGTCGGATCAGCGTTTCACCGGCCCGGTATTAATCATCAGCGGCTTCGACCGGCGCGTGCTCGAAAGCGCGTTCCGCCTCGGCGAGGCGCTCGACCTCAAGATGGTCGGCCCGCTCGAGAAACCGGCCCGGCTCGACGCGCTGGAGACGATCCTCAAACAGAATTTGCCAAGCACCGCGCCATGATCGCGCGTCGATGATCAACCAGGCCGACCTCGGGCTACTCGACGGGTTCGAGCGGGCGTTGATCAACCACCGCCTGCACATGGTGTATCAGCCCAAGATCTCGCTTGGCGACGGCAAGTTAAAGCGCGTCGAGGCGCTGGTGCGGTGGGACGACCCCAAGCTCGGCAAGGTGCCGCCATCGCGCTTCGTCCCACTCGCCGAACGCCACGGGCTGATCGACCAGCTCACACAATGGGGTCTGCGCACCACGCTTCGCCAATGGATCAAGTGGCGCGATGCCGGGGTCGACACCTGCATCGCGTTCAACATTTCCGCGCTAAGCCTCGAACATCTCGATTTCCCCGACCTGGTCGAACGGATGTGCCGCGCGCTCGATGTCCCGACCGACCGGCTGGTGCTCGAACTGACCGAGGGCGAAACCCAGCCGCTGATCAAGCTGATGGACACGCTGACCCGCTTCCGGATCAAGGGCATCGGGCTGGCGATGGACGATTTCGGGGTCGGTTACTCGACCCTGATGCAGCTTCGCCAATTGCCGTTCACCGAATTGAAGATCGACCGCTTCTTCGTCGACGATGCAGTGACTTCCGCCGACAGCCGCGCGATCGTCGCCTCGATCATCCAGCTTGCCCATTCACTCGACCTAAGCGTCACCGCCGAAGGGGTCGAAACCGAAGCGCAATTGCACTTGTTGTGCAAACTCGGCTGCGATGTCGCGCAAGGTTATTGGATTGCCGAGCCACTCGAACCTGGCCTGCTCGGTCAATGGCAGTCGGACTGGGCCAATCGCTGGGCCGCACTTACGAAGCGTCCAGCTCGAACCTCACGCCCTGCGCGAGCGGTAGCTGCGTCCCGTAATTGATCGTGTTGGTCGATCGCCGCATGTACGCGCGCCAACTGTCCGACCCGCTTTCGCGCCCGCCGCCGGTTTCCTTTTCGCCGCCGAACGCGCCGCCAATCTCCGCGCCCGATGGCCCGATATTGACGTTGGCGATGCCGCAATCGCTCCCCGCAGCCGACAGGAATCGCTCGGCCTCGCGCAGGTCATTGGTGAAGATCAAGCTCGACAGCCCCTGCGCGACGTCATTGTTGAGCGCGATCGCCTCCTTCAGCGTTGAATAACGCAGCACATAGAGGATCGGCGCGAACGTCTCGTGCAACACGATCCCCGCCTGCGCCGCGACCTCGACGATCGCCGGGCGAACATAGTAGCCGCCCGCCACCGCCTCGACCCGCTCGGTCGTCGGGCACGCGCTGGCCATCGCGTCGCAAGCGCCCTGATCGATCAGCGGCCCGACCAACGTCCCCGCGTCACGCGGATCGCCGACCGGGATTTTGGCGAACAACCCGCGCAATCGCTCGACCAGCGCGTCGGCCACATCGTCATGCACGATCAATCGCCGCAGGCTCGTGCAGCGCTGCCCTGCCGTGCCCGCCGCCGAAAACAGCACCGCCCGCTCGACCAAAGCCAGGTCGGCACTCGGCGCGACAATCATCGCATTATTACCGCCGAGCTCGAGCAAGCTGCGTCCAAACCGCGCCGCGACCTTCGGCCCAAGCTCGCGCCCCATTTGCGTCGATCCGGTCGCCGAGACCAAGGCGATCCGCGGATCGTCGGCCAGCGCCGCGCCAATCTCGCGCCCGCCCTGCACCAATTGCACCAGCCCCGCCGGCGCATCGCCGAACCGCGCCAGCGCGCGCTCCATCAGTGCCATCACCGCCGCCGCAACCAACGGCGCCTTCTCGCTTGGCTTCCACACCACCGGATCGCCGCACACCAAGGCCAGCGCTGCATTCCACGCCCATACCGCAACCGGGAAATTGAACGCGCTGATCACCGCCACCGGGCCGAGCGGATGCCATTGCTCGATCATCCGATGCTCGGGCCGCTCGCTGGCAATCACCAGCCCGTAGAGCTGGCGCGACAGCCCGACCGCAAAGTCGCAAATGTCGATCATCTCCTGCACTTCGCCGAGCCCCTCGGAGACGATCTTGCCCGCCTCGAGCGTCACCAGCCGCGCCAGCGGTTCCTTGGCAGCGCGCAATTCCTCGCCGAGCAAGCGCACCAGTTCGCC
>JBKJUB010000037.1:0-2761 GCA_046590765.1 Sphingomicrobium sp.
CCATCGGCATGGCCCACCGCGGTCGCCTCAATGTCCTCGCCAACGTCATGGGCAAACCCTATCGCGCGATCTTCAGCGAATTCGCCGGGGGTGCGGCCAACCCCGCCGATGTCGGCGGGTCGGGCGATGTCAAATATCACCTCGGCACCAGCAGCGACCGCGAGTTCGACGGCATCAAGGTTCATCTGTGCCTCGTCCCCAACCCGTCGCATCTCGAGGCCGCAGATCCGGTCGTGCTGGGCAAGAGCCGCGCGGTCCAGACTATCAAGGGCGACCGCGAGGGCGATACCGTGCTGCCGATCCTGCTCCACGGCGATGCCGCCTTCGCCGGGCAGGGCGTGGTGTGGGAATGCCTCAGTTTCTCCGGCCTGCCCGGCTACGGCACCGGCGGCACGATCCACTTCATCATCAACAACCAGATCGGCTTCACCACGAGCCCGCAATTCGGCCGCTCGTCGCCTTACCCGTCGGATGTCGCCAAGGGCATCCAGTCGCCGATCCTCCACGTCAACGGCGACGATCCCGAAGCGGTCACCTTCTGCTGCAAACTGGCGATCGAATATCGCCAGGAATTCAACCGCGACATCGTCATCGACATGTGGTGCTATCGCCGCTTCGGCCACAACGAGGGCGACGAGCCGAGCTTCACCCAGCCGTTGATGTATGCCGAGATCGCCAAGCATGCGCCGATCAGCAAGATCTATGCCGAACGACTGCTTGCGGAAGGGGTGATCGACCAGGCTTGGGTCGGCTCGCGCACCGCCGAGTTCACTGCCTTGCTCGAAGGTGAATTCGCCGCGGGCGCGAGCTATTTGCCCAACAAGGCCGACTGGTTCGAGGGCCGATGGGCCGGGCTGGGCAAGCCGGGCGAACCGGTCGACGCGCGTCGCAACGTCAACACCGCGATCGACACCGACCTCTATGCCAAGCTCGCCGCGTTGACCACTACGCCGCCCGCGGCCCTCTCGATCCACAAGACGCTCGGCCGGATCCTCGATGCGCGCAAGGCGGCGCTGGAGGGCGGGCAGGGGATCGACTGGGCGACGGCGGAATCGCTCGCCTTCGGCAGCCTGGTCGAAAACGGCTTTGGGGTCCGCCTGTCGGGCCAGGATTCGGGGCGCGGCACCTTTTCCCAGCGCCATGCCGCGTGGATCGACCAACGGACGGGCGAGAAATATATCCCGCTTCGCCAGATCAACGACGGCCATGTCGACAAGCCGCGCTTCGAAGTCCGCGACAGCCCCTTAAGCGAATTCGGCGTGCTCGGGTTCGAATATGGCTATTCGATCGCCGACCCCAAGACGCTGGTGCTGTGGGAAGCGCAGTTTGGCGATTTCGCCAATGGCGCGCAGACCATCATCGACCAGTTCATTGCCGCGGGCGAGGCCAAGTGGCTGCGCGCGTCGGGACTGGTTCTGCTGCTCCCGCACGGCTTCGAGGGCCAAGGGCCGGAACATAGCTCGGCGCGGCTCGAGCGGTTCCTGCAATTGTGCGCCGGGGATAATATCCAGGTCGCCAATTGCACCACCCCGGCCAATTATTTCCACATCCTTCGCCGCCAGATGCTGCGCGATTTCCGCAAGCCGCTGATCATCATGACGCCCAAGTCGCTGCTGCGCCACAAATCAGCGGTGTCGACCCGCGACGATCTGACTGGCGAGGGGCATTTCAAGCGCATCCTCAGCGACCTCAATCCGCCTGCGTCCGGTGCGACCAGGCGGTTGGTATTGTGCTCGGGCAAGCTGGCATACGAACTGATGGAAGCGCGCGACAAGGTGGACGACAAGACCACCGAAATCCTGCGTATCGAGCAGCTTTATCCCTTCCCGTCCGAACCGCTTGAGAAGCGTTTGAAGGCGATGCCCGGGCTCACCGAATTGGTCTGGGCCCAAGAAGAACCGAAGAATAATGGCGCGTGGAGCTTCGTCGAGAATCTGCTCGAGGAAAGCCTGTCCGACGCTGGTTTCGCCAACCTTCGCCCGCGTTACGCCGGCCGCGCGGCGTCGGCCTCGCCCGCCACCGGGCTTGCCAAGCGCCACGTCGCGGAGCAGGCGGCGCTGATCGCCGACGCGCTCGGGATTGCGGCGGCCAAGCCAGCTGCGGCCCAGGCCGCTGTCGAAACTGTCCAGATGGCCGGCAAGGCCGGGAGTTGATGTTGCATGCCGACTGAAGTGAAAGTCCCAACGCTGGGCGAATCGATCACCGAAGCGACCGTCGGCCAGTGGCTCAAGCAGCCCGGCGACGCGGTGGCGCTCGACGAGCCGATCGTCAGCCTTGAAACCGACAAGGTCTCGGTCGAGGTCAACGCGCCGGTGGCGGGGGTTCTCGCAGAGCAAGTTGCCAAGGAAGGCGACACCGTCGCGGTCGGCGCGCTGATTGCGCGGATTGGGGAGGGCGGTGCGGTTGCCGCACCCGCACCAACCGCTGCCGCGCCTGACGTGCCGACGCCCGAAGCGGTAGCGCCGCCAGCCGAAGCCCCATCACACGACGCCTCGCTAACCCTCTCCCCTGCAGTCCGTCGCGCCGTCCTTGCCAACCACGTCGATCCCTCTGCGATCAAAGGCAGCGGCAAGGATGGTCGGATCACCAAGGATGATGTGCTTGCGGCGGCAACCGCCAAGATCAGCGCACCGGAATCCGCTCCAGAAGCGCAAGTTTCTGTCGCGCCGCAGCCAGCCCCCACCGGCGATCGCCGCGAAGAGCGCGTCAAGATGACCCGCATGCGCCAGACCATCGCCACGCGATTGAAGGAAGCGCAGAA
>JBKJUB010000061.1:0-21880 GCA_046590765.1 Sphingomicrobium sp.
TGCATCGCCTCGACCACTGCCCAGGCAATCGCCAGCCCGTCATAAGTCGATGTCCCGCGCCCGATCTCGTCGAGGATCACCAGGCTGCGCGGGGTGGCTTGGGCCAGGATCGCGGCAGTCTCGACCATTTCGACCATGAAGGTCGATCGCCCGCGCGCCAGATTATCCGACGCGCCGACGCGGCTGAACAAACGGTCGACCAGTCCGATTTTCGCGCGGGTGGCGGGGACGAAGCAGCCTGCTTGGGCGAGCAATGCGATCAGCGCCGCCTGCCGCAGGAAGGTCGACTTGCCGCCCATGTTGGGTCCGGTGATCAGCCACAGGCGGTCGCTGGGGCCAAGGCTCAGATCATTGGCGATGAACCGCTCGCCGCTAGCGCTGAGCGCCGCCTCAACCACCGGGTGGCGTCCGCCGTCAATCTCCAGGCACGGCTCGTCGGTCAGGCTCGGCGCGGTCCACTGGCTCTCCGCCGCGCGGCTCGCATTGCCCGCCGCAACATCGATCCGCGCCATCGCGTCGGCGGTGATCCCGATCCGCGCCGCCGCTGCGACCGCGTGGCCGGTGAGTTGCTCGAGATGCGCGGCTTCGGCGGCGAGCGCGTGTCCGCCCGCCTCGACCACGCGGTTCGCCTCGGCATGCAAATCGATCGAGTTGAACCGCACCACGCCCGCCAGCGTCTGGCGATGCGTGAATCCGCTGCCCTCGGCCATTAGCCGGTCGCCATGCTTCGCACCGACTTCGACATGATAACCGAGCACCGCATTGTGGCGGATCTTGAGGCTCGCGATCCCGGTCGCTTCGCGATAACGCGCCTCCAACGCCGCGATCGCCCGCCGACCATCGCTGCTGGCGGACCGCAAGGCATCCAAAGCGGCGTCATAACCCTCGGCGATATAACCGCCCTTGGCCGCATCGATCGGCGGCTCGGCAATCAGCGCCGCGCGCAGTTTGTCGGTCAATTCCGCATGCCCACCAAGCTCAGGCAGCAGCGAACCGAGCAGTTGAGGACGATCCTCTTTTCGCTCCAGCTCAGTTCTCAACTCAGCCGCCGCAAGTAGCCCATCCCTGAGTTGGCCAAGGTCCCTCGGCCCGCCGCGTCCCGCCACCAGCCGACCGAGGGCGCGACCAATGTCGTGCGACGCCTTGAGCGCGACTCGCACCCGTTCACGATGCACCTGGTCGTCATGGAAATGCTGCACCAGCGCCAGGCGCGCCTCGATCGGCTGACGCTCGGTGAGCGGCGCAGAAAGGTCGCTCGCCAGCAACCGCCGGCCCGCCGCCGTCACGCAGCGATCGATCTCGCCCAGCAGGCTCCCCGCCACGCCGCCACTCGCCGATCGGCAGATCTCCAGACTGTCGCGCGTCGCCGGGTCGATCGCGACATGCATCGCCCGCGATATCCGTCGCGGCGCCGATAGATATTGCCCGGCCTCCTTCTGTGTCTCGTCGAGGTACGCCAGTAGCCCGCCAGCAGCCGCAAGCTCGGCGCGCCCCGGATTGCCGAACCCGTCGAGGCTCGCCACCCCGAACCGCGCCTTGAGCGCGCGCTCGCCAGCGGCGCTGTCGAACCCGCCCTTGCCAGCTTCAGTAGCGATCCCCGGCACCTTGCCATCGGCGATCGTCTCGGCCGGCGACAGCCGCGCCAGTTCCGACTTCAATTCGCCCGGTCCGCACAACACCAGCTCGAACCGACCGGTCGAAATGTCCGCTGCGGCGATGCCCCATTCGTCTCCCACCTTGGCCACTGCCGCCAGCCAATTGGTCGACGCTGGCGCAAGCAATGACTCCTCGGTCAGCGTCCCCGGGGTCACCAGCCTAACGATCGCGCGGTCGACCAGCGCCTTCGATCCGCGCGCCTTGCGCGCCTCGGCGGGGCTTTCGATTTGTTCGGCAATCGCGACCCGGTGCCCGGCGCGAATCAACCGTGCGAGATAGGATTCGGCGGAATGGACCGGCACTCCGCACATTGGGATCGGCTCACCGCCGTCGCTGCCGCGCTTGGTCAAGGCGATGTCGAGGCTCGCCGCTGCGGCCTTGGCGTCGTCGAAGAACAGTTCGAAGAAATCGCCCATCCGGTAAAACAGCAGGGCGTCCGCCGCCTCGGCTTTCAAGGCATGGTATTGCGCCATCATCGGCGACATCGAGGGTGGGGGGGCGTCGGAGCGGGCCATCGCCGCTTAGTCTAGCGGCAAACCCTGACCCAAGCGAGGGTGACTCTTGTGCCAAAAGCCCGCTACAGCGCCTCGATCCGAGGGAGCCAGAATGAACGAGAGCAACGTCAAATTCACGCGCGAAGAAGCGTTGGATTTCCACAGCCGCGGACGCCCCGGCAAGATCGAGATCGTCGCCACCAAGCCGATGGCGACCCAGCGCGACCTGAGCCTTGCCTATTCGCCAGGGGTCGCCGTCCCGGTCGAAGAAATCGCCAAGGATCCGGGCAAGGCTTATGACTATACCGCCAAGGGCAACCTCGTCGCGGTCATCTCCAACGGCACCGCGATCCTCGGGATGGGCAATCTGGGCGCGCTCGCGTCGAAGCCGGTGATGGAAGGCAAAGCGGTCCTGTTCAAGCGCTTCGCCGACGTCGATTCGATCGATCTCGAAGTCGATACCGAAGATGCCGAACGCTTCATCCAGTGTGTGGAATTGCTCGGGCCGAGCTTCGGGGGGATCAACCTCGAAGATATCGCTGCCCCCGAATGCTTCATCATCGAGGCCGCGCTCAAGGAACGGATGAACATCCCGGTGTTCCATGACGACCAGCATGGCACCGCAATCATCACCGCCGCCGGGCTGATCAACGCCTGTCACCTGACCAACCGCGAGTTGAAACACATCAAGGTCGTGGTCAACGGCGCTGGAGCGGCGGCGATTGCCTGCACCGAATTGATCAAGGCGATGGGCGTCCCCCACGCCAGCGTCATCATGTGCGACCGCAAGGGACCGCTCTATCCGGGGCGCGAGGGGATGGACCAGTTCAAGTCGGCGCACGCTGTCCCGACCGAGGCGCGAAGTCTTGCCGAAGCACTGGACGGAGCCGACGTGTTTCTCGGCCTCAGCGCGGCGGGCGCGCTCAAGCCAGAAATGGTGATGGGGATGGCGCCATCGCCGATCATCTTCGCGATGGCCAATCCCGATCCCGAAATCACCCCGCCTGAAGCCAAGGCCGCGCGGCCCGACGCGATCGTCGCCACTGGCCGCTCGGATTACCCGAACCAGGTCAACAACGTGCTCGGCTTCCCGTTCATCTTCCGCGGTGCGCTCGATGTCCGCGCGACCGGGATCAACGAGGAAATGAAGATCGCTGCGGCACATGCACTGGCCGAACTGGCGCGCGAGCCAGTGCCCGAGGAAGTCGCCGCGGCCTATGGCGGACTGTCGCAATCGTTCGGCCCCGATTACATCATCCCCGCGCCGTTCGATCCGCGGTTGATCGAAGTCATTCCCGCTGCCGTTGCTCAGGCGGCGATGGATACCGGAGTCGCGCAAAAACCGATCACCGACATGCGCGCCTATCGCCAGTCGCTTCGCGCGCGCTTGAATCCGACCGTGTCGGTGATGAGCCTCGCGTACGAAGCAGCGCGGTCGAACCCCAAGCGCGTGTTGTTTGCCGAAGGCGAGGAGCCCAATGTCGTCCGTGCCGCCATCGCGTTCAAGGAAGGGGGATTCGGCACCCCGGTGCTGGTCGGGCGTGACGAAGTTTATGACCAGCTGCACGAGCTCGGGGTTGAAGACACCTCGGGCTATGTCGTGCTCAACAGCCGTAATTCGCCGCTTGTCGGGCGCGCAGTCGATTATATTTACGCCAAGCGCCAGCGCCACGGCCTGCTCCGCCGCGAGGTCGAGCGGATGGTCAACCAGGACCGCAACACCTTTGCCGCCGCAATGCTCGCGCTGGGCGAGGGCGATGCGATGATTACCGGCACCACGCGTCCGTTCAGCCAATCGCTGGGGCAGGTCCGCGCGGTGATCGATGATGAGGAAGGCGGTACACCGTTCGGGCTCAACATCATCGTCGGTCGCCACCAGACTGTACTTATTGCCGACACTGCGGTGACCGAGCGTCCGACCGCCGAACAATATGCCGCGATCGCGTTGCGAAGCGCGGCTTTTTCGCGCCGCATGGGGCAGGAGCCGCGGATCGCATTCATCAGCTACACCACGTTCGGTAATCCGCCAGGGCGTCACATCGCCGAGCTTCGCGATGCGGTGAAATTGCTTGATACGCTGGTCACCGACTTCGAATATGAAGGCGAGATGGGCCCCGACGTCGCACTCAATCACGAGATGCAGACCAAATTCTACCCGTTCAGCAGGCTGAGCGGCCCGGCCAATATACTGATCATGCCGGGGCTTCAGTCAGCCAATATTTCGGCCAAATTACTGCGGGCTTTGGGTGGGGAGAGCGTGCTCGGGCCATATCTGATGGGAATGGCGCTGCCGGTACAGATCGCACCGATGACCGCCAGCTCGTCCGACCTGCTGACGCTGGCAGTGCTTGCTGCTGGCGGCGCCGACGCCATCCGCCGCCCGCGCCCCGCCTGATCGCGACTACATTCGCTCGGCGCTCGACACCGATTCGACCGATCGAAGCGCGGCGAGCAATGCGTGAAGATGACCAAGATCGTGCACTTCGACGTCGAGGTGGAAGGTGTGGAAACTACCGTCGCGGTGGGCGAGGTGGAGGTTGACGATATTGGTCCCTTGCGCGCCCAATATCCCCGCCATTTCGCCAAGCGCGCCAGCTACGTCGCGCAGGATGACGCATAGTCGCGCCGTACCGCCGTCACTCTCGTCGCCCCACGCCAGGTCGAGCCAATCGGCGTCGATCCCGCTGGCGAGGTTATCGCAGCCGATGACATGGACTTCGATGCTTTCATCCTCGCGCCGAAGTCCGACAATCCGGTCGCCCGGAATGGGATGGCAGCAAGTGGCCAGGCTGAACGCGACTCCGGGCGTAAGCCCCTTGATCGAGATTGCCTGGCGTTGCGCCGAAGGCCGCGGCGCGACATCGGTTCCAACCGAGCCCGGCTGCAATGCTTCCATCACCGCTTCGTCGGGAAGCCGCTTGCGAGCAATCCCGATCATCAGCGCATCGGCATCTTCCATCCGCAATTTCTTCACCGCCTTGCCGAGCGCGTCCTTGGCCAGCGGCGCGGGCAATCGCTCGACAATTTCATCATAAATCTTGCGGCCAAGCTCGATCGTCTCGTCGCGTTCCTTGTGGCGGACGAAGCGGCGAACCGAGGAGCGCGCCTTGCCGGTGACGACGAAGCGCAGCCAGCTCGGCTGGGGGTGCTGCGCGTCGGAAATGAGGATTTCAACCTGGTCGCCATTGTCGAGCAAGGTGCGTAGCGGGACCACGCGGCCATTGACCTTGGCTCCGACCGTCTTGTCGCCAAGTGCAGTGTGGACCGCATAAGCAAAGTCGACCGGGGTCGCGCCTTTGGGCAATTGGATCAGCTCGCCTTTGGGGGTGAAAGCGAAGATCCGGTCTTGGTACATCGCCATCCGGGTATGCTCGAGCAATTCTTCGGGGCTGTCGGCATGGTCGAGGATTTCGACCAGATCCTCGATCCACGGGACCTTCACATCGTCGGCCGGGCGGCGTTCCTTGTAAGCCCAATGCGCTGCAAGCCCCCGCTCGGCCTGGGCATGCATCACCTTGTCGCGGATCTGGATTTCGATTCGCATCTTGGAATCGTGGATTACCGAGGTGTGCAAGCTCCGATAGCCATTGCGCTTGGGGGTAGAAATGAAATCCTTGAACCGGCCCGGGACCATCGGCCAGCGCTCGTGGATCAGGCCGAGCGCCTGGTAACAATCCTCGACCTTGTCGACGATGACGCGGAACGCCATCACATCGGATAATTGCTCAAAGCTGATGTGCCGCTCGGCCATCTTCTTCCAGATCGAGAAGGGATGCTTCTCGCGCCCCATCACTTCGGCTTCGAGCGCATGGTCGGCGAGGTGAAGCTGGAGCCCCAGGCCGATCCGGCTGACGAGGTCGCCGCCGCTCGAATGAAGCTGCGCGAGGCGCCGATTGATCGAGGCGAACGCATCGGGCTCCAATTCCTTGAACGCCAGCGTCTGCATTTCGGTCATCATTTCATACATGCCGATCCGCTCCGCCAGCGGGGCATAAATATCCATCGTCTCCTTGGCGATGCGCCGACGCTTCTCCTCATTCTTGATATGGTGAAGGGTGCGCATATTGTGCAGCCGGTCAGCCAGCTTGACGAGCAACACGCGAATGTCGTCGCTCAGCGCGAGCAGGAATTTGCGGAGGTTCTCGGCGGCGCGCTCATTTTCCGATTGCGCCTCAATCTTGGATAGCTTGGTCACGCCGTCGACCAGCCGCGCGACATTGGCACCGAACAATTTCTCGATCTGTTCGTGGGTAGCGACGGTGTCTTCGATCGTATCGTGAAGGATGGCGGTGACAATTGTCTCATCATCGAGCTTGAGATCGGTGAGGATGCCCGCGACTTCGATCGGGTGGCTGAAGTAGGGATCGCCCGACGCGCGGATCTGGGCACCATGAGCCTTCATCGAAAAGACGTAGGCGCGGTTGAGCAGCGCCTCGTCGGCATCGGGATCATAGGCCCGTACCTTCTCGATCAGCTCATATTGCCTCAGCATAAGCCCATGTGGGGGGAGCGGACCCCATTTCGCAAGCGCGAAAAAGGGCCGGTCCGCGGGAGGGGTGCGGAACCGGCCCAGTCGATGGTCGCGTACGTGCTGCGCGACCGGGGAGTTTAATTGGCGTCAGCAGTCGTCGCGACGCCCTTTGCATTGCCCTTGGCGGACAGGTTGCACTTGGCGAGTTGGGCGGCATTGAACGCGCGGCCCTCGGCGACGAAGCTGTTGAGCCGGCCGGCGCGCTTGGCGAGGCCCTGGCACAGCACGGCCGGTCGGCTTTCTTCGGTATTGCCCTGGCAGGCATCAGGACCACAGGTCCAGCTGATGTCGCGGGCAATGATCCGTGTCGCCGTCGGCGTGGTCGCCGGATTGGCCGAATAGCTTCCGGCCAGAGCGGGGCTGGCGGCCAGCGAGGCCGCTGCGAGGATCAGGGTGGCGAAGCGAGTCATGGCTTATCTCCACAGATATTTGCGTTGCTAGTTGAAACTGAATATCCCAGTCCAGTTGCACATTGCAACTGTTATTTTCATTCCTGCTGTGCAATCACTCCGCCGTGGAAAGTGAAGCGTCGAACCGACAGGTCCTCAAGGACTCACCCGACATGGAGGCATTTCGAGCGGCTGCGTTGCGCTGCCCATTGCCGCCGGCGGTCGAGCTGATCGGCGAAAAATGGGCATTCCTGATCCTTCGTGGCGCGTTGAACGGGCTCCAGCATTTTGAGCAATTCCAGTCCGGGCTGGGGATCGCGCGCAATATACTGTCGAATCGACTCGCCCGGCTGGTTGAAGGAGGAATCCTCGAGCGCCGCGCCGATCCCGATGATCGCCGCAAGGTGGTCTATTCCTTGAGCGCCAAGGGCGAGGCGCTGCTTCCCGTTGTGCTCGCGCTCCGCCAATGGGGCGAGGATTGGGGTCACGGCCAGCAAGACATCATGCTCGCCGACCAGCGCGATGGCGAGCCAATCCAGCGAATCGCGATCCACGCCCAGGACGGGCGCGAATTGAGCTTGCGCGAATTGATGTGGATCGACCGCGCGACCGGCGCCGGGTTGAAGCGCGCGCAAACCGCCTGAACGAACAAGGGCGGCCCCGCAGGACCGCCCATCTTCTCAGCGAACAACATCATGCTCGGCCATCCCCCGAATGGCCTGTGCGTGACGTTTACTCGTAATCGCCGCCGCTCGGCGTCGGGCGCGGCGGGGCGGCTGCGGTCAGGCGAAGTGCCTCGGCCGATTCGCTTAAGGACGACAGCTCATCGGTCTCGTCTTCCTCGTCGACGCGAACCTTCTGCAAATTGCCGACGATCGTCTCCTCGAGATGCTTCGGCTTGACCGTTTCCTCGGCGATTTCGCGCAAGGCGACGACCGGATTTTTGTCGCGGTCGCGATCGATTGTCAGGTCGGCGCCGCCGCTGATCTGCCGCGCACGCTGCGCCGCCATCAACACGAGGTCGAACCGGTTCGGAATCTTATCGACACAATCTTCAACCGTCACGCGCGCCATTGGTCGCTCCGCATCTTGTTTGGCCCATTTGGGAGAGCGGGCGAGATAGGCATGTCACACTCGATAGTCAACCAAAAGGCCCGCTTGCGCCGCCGCCACCGTGGCTTCACAGAGACGCCATGGCTCGACCACCAGCACCCAGCTTCACCCGCGTGACCAAGGTCGACGGCAATCGCTTGACCTTCTTTCCCGACGGGCCCGACCGGCTTGAGGCGTTGTTGGCATTGATCGATGGCGCAAAAGACAGCCTTCGCTTGCTCTATTATATCTTCGCCGCAGACAAATCTGGCGGGAAGGTTCGCGACGCCTTGGTCGCGGCGATCGATCGCGGGGTTGAGGTGTCGTTGCTGATCGATGGCTTTGGAAGCTCCAAGACCCCCGAGACCTATTTCAAGGAATTGCACGAACGCGGCGCCAAATTTTGCCGTTTCCTGCCGAGCTACGGCCGCCGCTATCTGATCCGCAATCATCAGAAACTTGCCTTGGCCGACAATGAGCGCGTGCTGATCGGCGGATTCAACGTCGAGGATGATTATTTTACTCCCGCCGATGAAGGCGGCTGGCGCGATATCGGCTTGCTCGTCGAGGGGCCGGCGGCGGCGCGGCTAGTGCCTTATTTCGACGCCTTGCTCGGTTGGGTACTCAAGAAGGGCAGTCGAATCCGCGCCCTGCGCGCGATCATCCACAAATATAGCGAAAATAGCGGACCTCTGCAGTGGCAATTCGGCGGGCCGATGCAGCGTTTGTCGCCGTGGATCAATTCTACCTGTCGCGACCTTACGAGGGGCAGCGATGTCGAGATGATCGCGGCCTATTTCGCGCCACCGGGCGGGATGCTGCGGCGGATCGCGCGGATCGGTAAACATGGTCGCGCACGGATCGTCACCGCCGCCAAGTCGGACAATAATACCACCATCGCTGCCGCGCGCTTCACCTATGGCCGGTTGCTCAAGCGTGGGGTTCAAGTGTTTGAATATCAGCGTAGCAAGCTACATTCGAAGCTGTTGGTGCTCGACGATGTCGCGCACGTCGGCTCCTCCAATTTCGACTATCGAAGCATTTACCTCAACCTGGAGATGATGCTGCGCGTCGAGGATGCCGAATTCGCCTCGCTGATGCGGGTCTATTTCGAAGGCGAGCTCGAAGGTTGTGTCGAGATCACCCGCGCGCTCCACAAAGAACGCTCGACCTTGGCCAACCGGATCAAATGGGCACTGTCATTCTTCGTCGTCAGCATCACCGATTATACGGTCACCCGCCGCTTGAACTTCGGTGGCAAATAAGGTTCAGGCCGCAGTCGGCTCGCGCCACGCCCAGAACAGCGTCGCCGGGGGAACGTTGATCCATTCGAACCCGCGGTCGATCCGCTCGAAGAACGGAGCGATGAAATCGCGCACCTTGGGGCTGAACTGATAGACCAAGAAGGCGCCGCCAGCGCGGATCACGCGCGAAGTTGCGGCACCAATCGCGTCGCCGACGCCCGGCGGAAGCGTCGAGAACGGCAGTCCCGAAAGCACATAATCGGCATGCGGAAAGCCATGATCGGCGACGATTTTCTCGACGTCGGCAGCCGAGCCATGCGCCAAGATCAATCGAGAATCATTGATGTCCTTGCCGAGGAATTTGATGAAATCCTCATTGGTGTCGATCGCGATCAGCTTCGCGTCGGCGGGCAATTTGTCGAGGATCGGACGGGTGAAGGTGCCGACCCCGGGGCCATATTCGACGAACAGTTTGACCTCGTCCCATTTCACCGGGCCGAGCATCTTGTCGATTAGCACCCGGCTCGAGGGAATGACCGATCCAACCATCACCGGATTCTTGATGAAGCCGCGAAGGAATTGCCATTTCGGACTGATCGCCCGATGCGCAACCCGGCGGACGAAGCGGCGCGGGCCCTTGAGCGTGCGAGCAGACGAACTGGTCATGAATTCTCCGACGGCGGAAACAGCGGCCATCGCGTTGGCAAATGCGCGGGCGGTTGGCAAGTCGCGATGACCGGCTTTGCGCTGTGCCGAGCCGGGACTAGGGGACGCTGATGCCAAGCAACACCAAGCCCGCCCCACGGCTCGCCGGGACAGCGATGTCCACCCCGCATTTCGTCCTGCTGTTCGCCGCGATGCTGGTCGCAGCGGCGGGTAATACCGCGCTCCAGTCGGTGATGCCGGCGATCGGGCGGGAAATCGGGATCGCCGATTTGTGGGTTGCGCTGGCTTATACCTGGTCGGCGGTGTTGTGGGTGCTGTTCGCGCCTTATTGGGCGGCGAAAAGCGACACACATGGACGCAAGCCGCTGATCCTGCTCGGGCTGGGCGGCTTCATCGTCTCGATGACCCTGTGCGGGCTGGCGCTGGTGGCGGGATTGCACGGATTGCTTGGCGGGGCAGCGACGTTCGGCATCTTTGCAATTTTCCGCGCGATCTACGGCTCGCTCGGTTGCGCCACGCCATCGGCGACGCAGGCCTACCTCGCCTCGCGCACGCGTCGGGTCGCGCGAGTCAACGCCCTGTCGGCGCTGGCCTCGTCGTTCGGGTTGGGGACGATCCTTGGGCCCGCAATTGCGCCCTTGTTCGTGCTTCCCTTTGTTGGCCTTCCCGGCCCATTGTTCGCCTTTGCGATTATCGGCGCGGTGACCTTTGCCGCAATCCTCGCCTGGCTGCCCAATGACAATAAGCCGCGTCACGGCCATCGCGCGGGGCGCGGCGCGGCGATGAGCTATCCGTCGATCGCCTCGCCAGTGACGGGCTCAAGCGTGGTTGCTGCAACCTCGCCTAACCGCGCCGCCCGGGTCCGCTGGAGCGATGCTCGAATCCGCCGCTGGGTGATTGCCGGGGTCGCCTCGGGCCATGCCCAGGCGGCCTCGCTGACCTGCATCGGATTTTACGTCATCGACCGGCTAGCGATCGCGCCATCCTCCGCCCAGGGACCGATCTCGATCGTGATGATCGCCGGTGCCGGCGCCGGGCTGGCGGCGCAATGGGGGCTCATCCCGCGCCTCGCGCTGGGTCCGCGCGCGCTTGTGCTGTGGGGGACCATGATCGCCGCTGTCGGGCTCGCGATCATCGTAGTTGCGTCCAGCCTTTACGGCCTGGTGCTTGGCTTCGCGGTCTCGTCGCTCGGCTTCGGCTTCACGCGACCGGGCTTCACCGCCGGCTCGTCGCTAGCCGTATCGCTCGCCGAACAAGGCAGCGTCGCGGGCGTCATCACGGCGGCCAATGGGATTGCCTTCGTCGCGGCTCCCGCAATCGGGATGCTACTCTACGACCTCGACCCGCGCCTGTCGTTCGTTGCTGCGGTCGTGCTTTTGCTGATCCTGGCGGTCTGGGCGAAGGCTCGCCTTTAGCTCTTGTCGGGCGGCGTCGCCTTTGGCGCGCGCGGCTGGAGCATGCCTGGCGTGACGAAGCCGATCCCGCCGACCGGGCGCACCGCGTCGGATTTCAGCGTCTCACGGATCTTGGCATAATCGGCGACCATCTCCTCGGTCACCGAGGCGCGCGTTTCCTTCAGCCCATCCTCGAAATCGGCCATTGTCACGACCTTCGAATCAAGCCCGCGGCGAAGCGCCGACAGGCCTGCGCGGCGGGTCAGATCTTCAAGGTCGGCGCCGGTAAAGTTCTCGGTCCGCCGCGCCAGCGCTTCCAGGTCGACATCCTTCGCCAGCGGCATCCCCTTGGTGTGGATCGCCAAGATCCGCCGCCGCCCGGCGGTGTCCGGCGTGCCGACATAGATCAATTCATCGAACCGCCCCGGTCGAAGCAAGGCCGGGTCGATCAGATTGGGTCGATTGGTAGCGCCGATCAGCACCACATTGTTGAGCTCCTCGAGCCCGTCCATCTCGGCGAGAATGGTGTTGACCACCCGTTCGGTGACTTGCGGCTCGCCCATCCCGCCGCCGCGCGCCGGGACCAGGCTGTCGATTTCGTCGATGAAAATCACCGTCGGTGCCACCTGCCGGGCGCGGACAAACAGCCGCGCTATCTGCTGCTCGCTTTCGCCATACCATTTGCTCAGCAAGTCGCTCGATTTGATGGCGATGAAATTGGCCTCGCTCTCACGCGCCGTGGCCTTGGCCAGCAAGGTTTTGCCGGTGCCCGGCGGGCCATAAAGCAGGAAGCCCTTGGCCGGCCGGATGCCGAGCCGCTTGAACGCCTCGGGATGCTTGAGCGGCAGCTCGACGCCCTCGCGTAACTTGTCGCGCGCTTCGTCGAGCCCGCCGACGTCGTCCCAATTGATGTTGGGCACCTCGACCATCACTTCGCGCATCGCCGATGGCTGGACGCGTTTGAGCGCATTCTCGAAATCAGCGGGTTCGACCGACAAAGCGTCGAGCACTTCGGGGGGGATCACTTCTTCGGCCAGGTTGAGCTTGGGCATGATCCGCCGCACCGTCTCAAGCGCCGCCTCGCGTACCAATGCTGCAAGATCGGCCCCGACGAAGCCATAGGTGCGCCGCGCGAGGGCATCGATGTCGACCCCCTCGGCCAGCGGCATGCCGCGCGTATGGATCCCCAAAATTTCGCGCCGACCGCTCTCATCGGGGACGCCGATCACTATCTCGCGGTCGAACCGTCCGGGACGGCGCAGTGCCTCGTCGATCGCATCGGGCCGGTTGGTCGCCGCAATCACCACCAGATTCTGCCGCGCCTCGATGCCATCCATCAAGGTCAGCAATTGCGCGACCAGCCGTTTCTCGGCCTCGCCGCTGACTTGCCCGCGCTTGGGGGCAATCGAGTCGATTTCGTCGATGAAGATGATCGACGGTGCCGATTTGGCGGCTTCTTCGAAAATGTCGCGCAGCTTTTTTTCGCTCTCGCCATAGGCCGAACCCATGATCTCGGGCCCGTTAATGGTGAAGAATTGCGCGTCGCTTTCGTTGGCGACCGCCTTGGCCAGCCGGGTCTTGCCGGTGCCGGGCGGGCCGTGGAGCAGCACCCCCTTGGGCGGATCGACCCCGAGCCGCTGGAACAGTTCGGGATGGCGCAGTGGGAGCTCGACCATCTCGCGCAAGGCATCGACCGTCTCGCGCATCCCGCCCAGGTCGTCATAGGTAACATCGGCGCGGCGCTCGCCGACCTTTTCGGTATATTCGGCAAGCAGCTCAACCACCGTCTCGGGCGCGATATGGACAATCCCGCGCGGCGTCGCGGAGACGATCGTCATGCGGATTTCCTGCAACGAGAAGGCCGGCGCATTGAGTAGCTGCCGAATATTCTCGGGCATGTCCGCAGTTGATCGTTGGTGACCCATTGTCGCCACCGTATCGCCTGCGGTTAATGGTCGGCCAAGGAAGCTTCGCTTGAGCGCATCGGCCGAGCCCTGCAGCCGAATATTGTCGGCGGCAGGCGCAAACACCACGCGGGTGGCGGGCTTGCTCTTGGCCTTGCGCACCTCGACAAAGTCCGAGCTTCCGACCCCGGCGTTGGCGCGCTGCAGCCCGTCGAGGCGGATGATGTCGAGCCCATGATCATCGTCATAGGGGCGGATGGCGCGCGCCGCGGTCGATCTCTTGCCGATGATCTCGATTACATCGCCTTCGGTCAGCCCGAGCGATTCCATTGCCTTGGCCGGCAGCCGAGCGATACCGCGGCCGCCCTCGGCGGGGTTGAGGATCGCCACTTGCAGGCGCTGCGTTTCGGTCTCCGCGTCCGCCATCACTCTTCCTCTTGTCGCTTGAACATGCCCCGATGCGGCCCGTTGCCCGAACAAGGCAACCAGCGTCTGGGTTCAATATGGCCCCCGCGCAAACGAAAAAAAGGGCCGGGCGTTGCCACCCGGCCTGAAGTTATTTGGAGAGGATGCCCCGAAAGGCAATCCGAATATTGCACTGCACCATTCACTTCGCAAGTGCAAAATATTGCATGGGTGAGCTTTTCGCATCGAAACCTCGATCAATGTGATAGGTGAGGCACTGCTTTGGAGGGGACTCGCGTCAGTGGAGCGTCGGCTTTCTGCGATCATGGCCACCGATGTGGTGGGCTATAGCCGGCTGATGGGCGGCGATGAGGTCGGCACGCTGACCGCGCTCAAGCGGCATCGTGCCGAGATGATCGATCCCGCCATTGCCAGCCACCAGGGGCGAATCGTCAAGCTGACCGGCGACGGCATGCTCGTCGAATTCCCGAGCGTGGTCAGTGCCGTGGAGTGTGCCTGCGCGGTCCAGCGCGACATGCGTCAGCGCAACGCCGATGTTCCCCAGGAACGGCGGATCGAGTTCCGGATCGGGGTCAATCTGGGCGATGTGATCGTCGACGATGACGATATTTTCGGCGACGGGGTCAATGTCGCGGCGCGGCTCGAAGGCGTGGCCAAGCCCGGCGGAGTCGCGGTGTCGAGCGCGGTGCGCGACAATATCGGCAACAAGCTCGACCTGGTGTTCGAGGACATGGGCGACCAGGACCTTAAGAATATCGAGTTTCCGGTGCGCGCCTATAATGTGGTGATCGCCGACGCTGCACCGCAGCAAGCCGAGGCCGCCGCGCCCGAAATAGCGGAAGCCGACAAGCCTTCGATCGCGGTCCTGCCGTTCAACAATATGTCGGGCGACCCGGAGCAGGAATATTTCAGCGACGGGATTACCGAAGACATCATCACCGATTTGTCCAAGGTCAGCGGACTGTTCGTGATCGGCCGCAACACCAGCTTCACCTTCAAGGGCAAAGCGGTCCAGATTCCCGATGTTGCGGCGCAGCTCGGGGTCAAGTTCGTGCTTGAAGGCAGCGTCCGCAAGGCGGGGCAACGGGTGCGCGTCACCGGCCAGTTGATCGATGGAATTACCGGTGGCCACATCTGGGCCGACCGCTTCGACCGCGATTTGACCGACATCTTCGCGATCCAGGACGAGATCACGCAGACCATCGTCGAGCAATTGAAGATCAAGCTCCTGCCCACGGAAAAGAAGGCGATCGCCCAAGCCCCGACCAGCAATGTCGAAGCATATAATTATTACCTCAAGGGACGGCAGTTTTTCTTCAACTCGACTCGCGTCCTGCTCCGGCTCGCGCGGCAAATGTTCGCCAAGGCGGCCGAGCTGGATCCCAATTATGCCCGGGCTTATGCCGGTATGGCGATCTGCGATGCGCGGCTAGAAAATTGGTACCGCGAGGACATTGATCCAGCGGGCATCATCGCTGCTGCGGACAAGGCAATCGCGCTCGATCAAACGCTCGCCGAGGCGCATGTCGCGCGCGGCGTGGCGCTTTCCAATCGCCGTGAGATACCCGAGGCGATCGCATCGTTCGAGCGCGCGTTACTGGTCGATCCCAACAGTTTCGACGCTCACCTTGCCTTTGCGCGATTCTGGGTCACGCAGGGTAAACTGGAGCAATCAGTTCCCTTGTTCAAAGGCGCGGTCGAACGCGATCGCGACGATTGGCAGTCGCCCTTGCTGCTCGACTCGGTGCTGGTCGCACTTGGCCGTAATGATGAAGCCGAGCACTTTGCCCGCCTCGGCATCCGCCGCGCGGAGGAAGCGCTCCGTCTCCATCCCGAAAATTCGCGCCCGGCCCAGCTCGGTGCACCGACGCTCGCCCGGTTGGGAGAACGCGAGCGTGCCGGCGATTGGCTCGAGCGCGCAATGTTCATCGATCCCGAAGATCCGATCGTCGCCTACAATGCTGCCTGCACCTATGCCCAGCTTGGCGATACCGAGAAAGCCTTCGCTTCACTCGGTAAGTGGGCTGCCAACAGCGGCAGCGAAATGGAAATGTGGCTTGAGACCGACAATGATCTCGATGAACTCCGCCCTGATCCGCGCTTCACGGTGATCGTCGAGCGATTGAGGGCGCGGCGCGCTACGGCCTAATCCTTGATTAGCCCAGTAACCTTGCGCAGCCAGCTCCTGGGCAACAGCCGATGAGCCTGCGCCCCCATCTTGTTGGCAAGTCCGGGGATCGCCACCGCCCGCCCCTGGTCAAGTGCCTTCAGCCCCATCGCCACGACATCCCCGGACCGCGCGCTGATCCGATCAAACGCGCCATTACCCTTGAATCCCGCGACCTCGCCGAACTCGGTCTTGGTCGGGCCGGGGCACAGCGCGGTCACTCGCACCCCCGCTTTGGCGACTTCCTCGTGCAGCGCTTCGCTGAACGATAGAACGAACGCCTTGGTCGCGAAGTAAGTCGCCATTCCGGGGCCAGGCTGGAACGCCGCAGTCGAGGCGAGGTTGAGGATGGCGCCCGATTGGCGCTCGATCATCCCCGGCAGCACCGCGTGGCACAGCTCGACCAAGGTTCCAACATTGAGGTCGATCATCGACCGCTGCCTTGGCCCGTCTAGCGCGACGAACCTGCCCCACATGCCAAAGCCGGCATTGTTAATCAGGGTGCCGACCACTTCGCCATGCGCGGCAACGTCGGCAATCACCGCTGCTGGCGCTGCTGGCTGGCCCAGATCCATCACCAAAGCGCGTGCATTGCCCAGCTCTTTGGCCAGCGCCTCAAGCTCATTGCGCCGCCGCGCGACTAGCACGAGTTGTTCACCGCGCGCCGAACATTGCCGCGCGAAATCCGCGCCAAGCCCGGCCGACGCGCCGGTGATCAGGGTGACGATTTGGGTCAGGCCACCGTCGCCTTGACGATGCTGCCCGGGTTGCGGACCGGTTCGCCAGTGGGGAGCGCGTCGACATGCTCCATCCCGCTCTCGACCTCGCCCCACACGGTATATTGCCCGTCGAGGAAGCTGGCGTTGGTGAAGCAGATAAAGAATTGGCTGTTGGCGCTATTAGGGCTCGACGAGCGCGCCATCGAGCAGGTGCCGCGGACGTGCGGTTCGTTCGAGAATTCGGCCTTGAGGTCGGGCTTGTCGCTGCCGCCCATGCCGCTTCCTGTCGGGTCCCCGCCCTGGGCCATGAAGCCGGGGATGACCCGGTGGAACACGACGCCGTCGTAGAAACCGTCCTTGGCCAGTTCGGCGATTCGCTCGACGTGATCGGGGGCGAGGTCGGGGCGAAGCTTGATGACGACATCGCCGCCGGTGGAAAGGTTAAGCGTCAGGGTGTCGGCCATGGTGAAATTCTCCATTGAAGGTTCGCGCGGCGCTTTAAGCATCCCGCGCGGGTTGCGCCAGAGGCAGTGCGTCCATAGGAGGGCGGCCCAAGGACTTGGGGCGTCGGCAAGGGAGTGACCATGAGCGAGCGCGACACCATCGCCGCCACCGCCGAGCGCCCTGATCTCGCCCTGCGTACCGTGATGGACTCGGAAGATCGGCTGCGCCCCGATTTCGTCGCCAAGGTGCTCGATGCGGTTGAGGCGGGCGACAACGATACCGCCCGCGCTTTGGTCGAGCCGCTCCACCCCGCCGACGTCGCCGATCTGATCGAACTTGCTGCCGCCGATGAACGCGAAGGCCTGGTCGCAGCGCTTGCCGGGATCGTCGACGCCGACGTTTATGCCGAGCTTAACGAGCATGTCCGCGAGACCCTGATCGACGAGATGGACGCGGCCCAGGTCGCCGATCTCGCGGGGCAGCTGGACACCGACGATGCGGTCGCGATCATCGAGGATCTCGACCGCGCCGAGCAGCAGGCAGTGCTGTCGGCGATGGACCCCGACGATCGCGCCGCGGTCGAGGAGGCGCTGACCTATGCCGAGGAGACCGCCGGCCGCCTGATGCAGCGCGACCTGATCGCGGTCCCCGAGCATTGGACCGTCGGCAAGGTGATCGATTACCTCCGTTCGTCGGACGAACTGGCGGACGATTTCTGGGAAGTGTTCGTCGTTTCGCCCGACCATCACCCGGTTGGGACGTGCAAGCTATCGACCATCTTGCGCTCGTCGCGGAGCATCCGGGTCGACGCTATCATGCTCCGCGACCAGACCTTGATTCCGGTCGACCTCGACCAGGAAGAAGTCGCGCTGCGGTTCCAGAAATACGCCCTGATCTCGGCCGCAGTGGTCGATCCTTCGGGGCGGCTGGTGGGGATGATCACGGTCGATGACATCGTCCACATCATCCAGGAAGAAGCTGGCGAGGACGCCTTGTTGCTGTCGGGCGCGGGCGACGGCGACATCAACGAGCCGGTGATCGAGACTTACATGTCGCGCGTCCGCTGGCTGGCGGCAAATTTGATGACCGCCTTGGTTGCCTCGGGAATCATCCGCTTGTTCGAACATTCGATCGAGCGGCTGGCGGTGCTCGCAGTGCTGATGCCGATCGTTGCCGGGGTCGGCGGCAATGCCGGAACCCAGACGCTCGCGGTCACCGTCCGCGCCATCGCCACCAATCAATTGACCGGATCGAACCGTTGGCGCGCCGTCCGCCGCGAGCTTCGGGTCGCCTTCTTGAATGGCCTGACGATCGCCCTACTGATCGGCACTGCAGTGACGTTGCTGCTCGGCTCGGCGCAGCTCGGCGCGGTGATCGCCGCAGCAATGATGACCAACATCCTCGTCGCCGGCCTCGCTGGGGTGCTGGTCCCGCTGACGATGGAACGCTGCGGCGCCGACCCCGCGGTCGCTTCGTCGATCTTCGTCACGATGGTCACCGATTCGATGGGCTTCCTCGCCTTCCTCGGCCTCGCGACCTGGGTCGGGCTGGTTCCCTAAGGGTTGAAAAGGCGCTGCTTTCCGCCCAGTTCGGCGCGGTGCCGCTCCACCTTACCAAAGTCGCATTCTCCTGCGCCAGCGTCGAGACGCTCGAACGGCGCGTGCTCGCCCGATCAAAGGCCGGCGAAATGCGCGTGGCAACCCGGATGAGGCCCAAGCGCGGCGCAGAACTGGTCGGCGGCGCGCTCCACTGGATCGTCAAGCACCGCATCGTCGCGCGGCAGGAAATCCTCCGGCTCGAAGATCGCACCGACGGCAGGATCGACATTGTCTGCTCGGACCAGTTGGTGATCGTTGCCGCCGCCCCCAAGCGAGCGCATCAGGGCTGGCGCTATCTGGAGGAATCGGACGCGCCGGGGACCGACCTCGACGAAACCGGGATGAGCGATCTGCCGCCGCGAATGTATGCCAAACTGGCGGGTTTGGGGTTAGTTTAGCGACAGCCTGAAACGCTCGCCGACCCTTTGACCGTGACGATGCACGACGGCTTTCCAACCAGCGTAATGCTCGCCACCCCGATTGCATCGACCTTGGCGGTGCCGGTGGCGGTCAGCTTGACGATCGCTGGCCCTTGCGCGCCGATCACTGCATCCTTGACGGTCAGCGCCTCGCCGTCGAACGCCGACGTGCCGCGGATGATCGCGGTTAGCTTGAGCGCTTTGCCCGCCAGCTGCGCGCTCGCTGCACCGGCCAGCGCGAGCTGGAACTGGTCAACGTCGACCTTGGCGATCGCGATCGACCCCGCGCCCTGCGCCGATGCTTCGAACTTCAACCCGCGTACTTGGTTGATGGCGAGGCTGCCCGCGCCGTTGACGTAAGCCGCAGTCAGCTCATGCGTGCCGATATTGATTTCGACCGGCCCGGCCGATTCGCCGGGATAGCCACCCCATGACGCCGACCGGTTGGCGCGAACGATTAACGTCCGTCCTTCGACCACGACATCGACCGGGTCGAGCGCCCGGGCCGATCCGCTGGCGCGCGCGAACGGCGCAACCCCGACGGTCAGATTGACCTTATAGTCTCCATCGACCCGCACGCGGTCGAAGCCCGAGACCCCGAAATTGCGGTCGGCGGCAAGGGCCGGGGAGGCGGCCAATAAAGAAGCGGCGAGGATGAGGCGTTTCATAAGCCCATCCTCGCCGCACATGGTTAACAAGTCACTAGCGCCCTGCGATCAGCGGCAATTGACGTCGCCAGCGCCCAGTTTGTTGACCTTGCACTTGGCCCCGCCGGTGATCGTCACGTCGCCCGATCCGACAATGGAGACGTCGGCGGTGTCGCTGGCCTGCGCGCGGACATCGCCGTGACCGGCAATGTTGATTTCGGCAGTTTTCGCGGCGAGCCCGGACGCATCGACATCGCCTGCGCCGCCAATGGCGACTTCGGTCGACTGCGCCTTGCCAGACGCCTGGATATCGCCCGCGCCGCCAATATTGAAACTGGCCCGATCGACCGCCAGCCCACCGACCTTGAGGTCGCCCGATCCCCCGATATTGCCCTCGAAGCTTTTGGCCGAGGTGCGATCAATCCGGATATTACCCGATCCACCGATATTGGCTTCGTCGATCGCTCCGGCGCCAGTGATGACGAAATGGAGTTTTTGCTTGTCGTCGGTCGAGCGCCAGCGGATGTTCTTGCCCTTGGTGCGAATTTTGAGCGTTCCATCCTCAACCACCACTTCGGTTTCGTTGAGGAAATTTTCGCCCCCGCTGGCTTTGATCGACAGCGGACCGCCGGCGCGGATTTCGACATCCGCCGATGCGCCGAGCGCAATCTTGGTGAACGCGCCGGATTTGAACGTGCGCTCGACCACCGCGCCGGGTTCGGTCGCCTTTTTGCCCGTCAATTGACCGACGATCGAATCGTCACATGCAGTGAGCAGTCCAAGCGCGGCAGCAGCGGCTAGGAATTTGGCGACGGTCATGGCAATTTCTCCGATCGACTAGGCGTATTGCAGACGTAATACACCAAGACGCCCGGCGAAGGCAAGCGCAATTGAAAAGGGCGCCCCCGAAGGGACGCCCTGATCAAATCGACCATTGACCAGCCGTTAAGCGGCCGCTTCGGCCTTCGCCTTGTTGTGGATCGCGGCAGCCTTGTTCAAAATCTCGAGAATCTTGACCAAAGCGGCCTTTTCGTCAGTCTCTTCCATCGCGCCCAGTTCGCGTGCCAGGCGCGACGAGGCGGCTTCGAAGATCTGCCGTTCGGAATAGCTCTGTTCGGGCTGGTCGTCGGCGCGAAACAGGTCGCGAGTCACTTCGGCGATGGACGTCAGGTCGCCCGAATTGATCTTCGCTTCATATTCCTGGGCGCGGCGCGACCACATGGTGCGCTTGACCTTGGGCTTGCCGGTGAGTGTCTCGAGCGCATCCTTCATGGTTTTGTCGCTCGACAGCTTGCGCATGCCGACCGCGTCGGCCTTGCCGACCGGAACGCGCAACGTCATGCGTTCCTTCTCGAACCGCAAAACGTACAGGTCGAGGCTGGTACCGGCGATTTCGGTGTTCTGGAGTTCGACCACGCGGCCGACGCCATGCTTGGGGTAAACGACAAAATCGCCAACATCGAAGCTCAATGCCTTCGCTGCCATAGTCTGACCTTTCTGTTGACCGGAAATCAGTGACACCAAGTCGCCGCATCGTCCCCCAAAACGACCCGCGGTCGAGGTGCCCTTTGTCCGGATATCCTGCAAACTCGAGGCCGCCGCAGGATGCAGCCGCCTTCACGCCTGATTATATAGCATGAAATTGCTTAAATCTCCAGCCCAAGCTGGATTGGCGCCGAAGAGTCATGATTCTGTAGCGAATGCAGGCCCAGCCCGAGCAAGCGAATACCCTTGGGGACCGGGAACAGGCGGGTTAGCAGGTCAATGCCCGCGGCTACAAAGGCGGCTTGATCGGCGATTGGTGCGGGCAGGCTCCTGGACCTGGTGATCATGGTGAAGTCGCCAAATTTGACCTTCAGCGTAACCGTCCGCCCAAGCACCTCGGCGCGCTCTATCCGCGTCCACGCAAAGCCGGCAACGCGCTCCAGCTCCGCAATCAGCGCAGCGGGCTCGCGCAAATCCTCGTCGAACGTCCGCTCGGCGCTGACCGACTTATACGGCCGGTCGGGTTTGACTTCGCGCTCGTCGATGCCGCGAGCGATCTGCCAATACCATTGCCCCGATGATCCGAAATGCGCCTCCAATTGCTC
>JBKJUB010000070.1:0-6148 GCA_046590765.1 Sphingomicrobium sp.
AGTCGGTCGATCTCGACATCCAGCGTGGCGAGATTTTTGCGCTGCTCGGCCCCAACGGCGCGGGCAAAACGACCTTGATTAACATCGTTTGCGGGATCGTAACCGCGTCGGGCGGGACGGTGCTGGTCGACGGGCGCGACCATGCGACTGAGTTTCGCGCGACGCGCAGCATGATCGGGCTAGTGCCGCAGGAACTGACCACCGACGCATTTGAGACGGTGTGGGCGACGGTCAGCTTCAGCCGCGGATTGTTCGGCAAACCGCGCGACGATGCGCAGATCGAGCGACTGCTCAAGCGCCTGTCGCTGTGGGACAAGCGCAAGTCGAAGATGATGGAGTTGTCGGGCGGAATGAAGCGCCGGGTGATGATCGCCAAGGCATTGAGCCACGAGCCCAAATTGCTGTTCCTCGATGAGCCGAGTGCCGGGGTCGATGTCGAATTGCGGCGCGACATGTGGGACCTGGTCCGAGATTTGCGGCGCGACGGAACGACGATCATCCTCACCACCCATTATATCGAGGAAGCCGAAGAAATGGCCGACCGCGTCGGCGTGATCCGCCGCGGCGAACTGGTCGAAGTCGGTAACAAGGCCGAGCTGATGGCGCGGATGGGGCAGAAGACGCTCAAGATCGCTCTCGATCCGCCGCTCGCCACTTTGCCCGAGGCGCTTGCCGGGTGGACGCCATCGCTCGAGGATGACGGCCATACGCTTAGTTACGCGTTCGACAGCCATGCCGACACGACCGGCATTTCCGGCCTGATGCGCGCGCTCGATGGCTTGGGCGTGGGCTACAAGGATCTGTCGACCCACCAATCGAGCCTCGAGGACATTTTCGTCAGCCTGGTCCACGAAGCGGAGCCGGCGGCATGAACTGGAACGGCATTGCGGCGATCTACACCTTCGAGATGGCGCGCGCCCGGCGGACATTGTGGCAAAGCCTGGTCGCGCCGGTGATCACCACCTCGCTCTATTTCCTGGTGTTCGGAAGCGCGATCGGCAGCCGCATGACGGCGATGGCCGGGATCGGCTTTGCCGCGTTCATCGTCCCCGGGCTGATCCTGATGAGCGTTCTCACCCAGTCGATCTTCAACGCCAGCTTCGGCATCTATTTCCCCAAGTTCACCGGCACGATCTACGAATTGCTGTCGGCGCCCTTGTCGGCGGTCGAGACGGTGATCGCTTATGTCGGTGCGGCGGTGACCAAGGCGGTGGTGCTGGCGCTGATCACGCTGGCGACCGCGACCTTGTTCGTCAGCTTCCACATCGACCATCCGTTGCTGATGCTGATGGCGCTGATCGCTATCTCGACCGGCTTTTGCCTGCTCGGGTTCGTGATCGGTATCTGGGCCAAGAATTTCGAGCAATTGCAGGTCATCCCGCTGCTCGTGGTGACTCCGCTGACGTTCCTTGGTGGGGTATTCTATTCGATCGGCAGCCTCGGCGAGCCGTGGCGGACGGTAACTCGGCTCAACCCGATCCTCTACCTGGTGTCGGGGTTCCGCTGGACCTTTTTCAGCCACGCCGACGTGCCTCTATCGGCGAGCATTGCAGTGATGGCGGGCGCGATATTGCTACCGCTCGCCGCGATCATCTGGATTTTCCGGACCGGGTACCGACTTAAGAATTAGGCGTCCCCCGGAATACACCGACGCAGCGTAACTTGACACATCTAGCGGGCGCGACCAACGCGATTGACCCAATGCCGCATGCTGTTACGTTCACGCTGGGCCCCAAAAGGAACTGGCGATGACCAAACCCGACTCTCCACCAATCGTGCTGGTTGTCGAGGACGAGATGGTGCTGCGGATGCGCGCCGTTGATATCGTCGAAGACGCCGGATTCACTCCGATCGAGGCGATCAGCGCCGACCAGGCCATCGAGATTCTTGAATCGCGCGATGACATATCCTTGTTGTTCACCGACATTCAAATGCCCGGCAGCATGGATGGGCTGAAGCTTGCTCACGCGACTCACGCGCGCTGGCCGCATATCAAGATCATCCTGGTGTCCGGGCAGATTGCGGTCACCGACGAGGACAAGCCCGAAGACAGCAAATTCTTCCCCAAACCGCTCGAGATCCAGCACATGATCTCGGAAATCCAGGAGATGGTCGGGACCGGCGCGTTAAAAGTGCTGCCGTCACTGTCGGCGGCGGACGACACGCTGACCCGGGAGAATAAGCAACTTCGCTACCAGCTGCAGCAAGCCGGAATTCACGCCGAGGCGTTACTCGTGAAGACCGTGCTCGACACCGAGAAGCAACAGTCGATCATCGACGAGAACCAGCCGTTTCAGGATGCGCTGACGACGGAGAATGACAGCCTCAAGCTGGCGCTCGAGCAAGCCGGGATCGACGCTACTGCACTGCTCGTCCAGTCAGGGATCGATGCCGAAGAACGCGATGCAGCCGACAAGTTGCAGAATCTGATCCACGCCGAATTGCACCACCGGATTAAGAACATGCTGGCCACCGTCGGCGCGATTACCCATCAGAGCCTGCGCACCGCAACAAGCATGGCGCACGCCAGCTCCGCGATAGACGGGCGGTTCGTGGCTTTGGCGCGCGCCCATGACCTGCTGACGCGGGTGAGCTGGGAAAATGCCACCATCGACAGCACCATCCGCAGTGCGGTCGAACCGTTCGACCAAGGAGGCGGGCGGTTCGACATTTCGGGCGAGAATATCCGCATCGCATCGAGCTCGGTGATCGCGTTCGCAATGACGCTCAACGAATTGTGCACCAACACGACAAAATTTGGTGCCTTGTCGCTTCCTTCGGGACGCGTGCACATCGACTGGCGGATTGATGGCGACCGGCTCCAATTCGAATGGGTCGAGACCGGTGGACCAGCCGTTTCCGAGCCGACGCGAAAAAGTTTCGGCACGAGGATGATGACCTCGCTAGGCCAGCAGCTGAAGGGCCTAGTTTCGCTCGACTATCGACCGAGCGGATTCGTCTACACCCTGAACGTGCCGCTCGACGCCTTGCTCACCAAGCCGAAGAGCGCCACGTAAACGCTGCCCGTCAGGCGTCAGCAGTCGCCTTCTGCTTCTGGTCGGCGCGGTCGAGGCCTTTGCCGTCGAGGTTCTTGGCGACGAAATCCCAATTGACGATATTGTCGAGCACCGATTTCAGGAACTTGGGGCGCTCGTTGCGATAGTCGATGTAGTACGCATGTTCCCACACATCGAGCGTCAGCAGTGGCACGAGATCGTGGACCGCGGGCGTGTCGGCGTCGTGGAGCGAGGTGATCTTCAACTTGGATGAGTCGAGCACTAGCCAGCCCCAGCCGCTGCCGAAATGGTCGGCGCTTTCGATGGCGAGCTTCTCGAGCATCGCATCCGCCGAGCCGAAATCGCGCTCAACCATCGTCTTCAGTTCGCCCTTCAATTCGGTCGAACCCGCCGGTGCGAGGCATTGCCAGAAGAAACTGTGGTTCCAGATTTGGGCCGTATTGTTGAACAGTTTCTTGTCGCCCTTTTCCTTGGCCTTCTTGATCACCTCGACCAGCGAAGCATCATCCAGCCCCTTGTCGGCGAGCATATTGTTAGCCTTGTCGACATACGCCTTGTGATGTTTGCCGTGATGGAAATCGAGCGTCTCGCCCGACATGTGGGGTTCGAGTGCGGTGCGGTCGAAGGGAAGATCGGGGAGCGTGAAGGCCATGATATCCTCGCGTCAGGTTGGGGAGTTCGCCGGTGCATCAACGGTCGAGCGGCACGGAGGCTCCATCGGCCTGGCGCTTGTGCTTGCCCGTTGGGCGCGGGCGGCCTAATCATACCGGCAACAGAATGATGGGGGTCCACATGGGCAAGATATTAGAGAATTTGCACGTCACACTGGCGATCGGGGTGGTGCTCGCGGTGGGGCTGATGTTCGGCCTCAACGGCGGCAATCTTCCGCCGGTGGTCGTCCTGACCTGGGTCCACGTCCTGTGCGGCATATTGTGGATCGGTCTGCTTTATTATTTCAACTTCGTGCAGATCCCGACGATGCCCTCGATCCCGGCCGAACTGAAACCCGCGATCGGCAAGCATATCGCGCCCAAGGCGCTGTTCTTCTTCCGCTGGGCGGCACTGGCGACGGTCATCACCGGACTGCTGGTGGCCTATCTCTACGGCTATGAAAAAGAAGCCATGATGCTTCAGCCGGGCTTCCGGCTGATCGGCATCGGGATGTGGATCGCGCTGCTGATGGCGTTCAACGTGTGGTTCATCATCTGGCCCAACCAGAAGCGCGCGCTGGGGATCGTCGAGGCCGACGACGCATCGAAGGCTAAGTCGGCGCGAACCGCGATGCTGACCAGCCGGATCAACACCATATTGTCCATCCCGATGCTGTGGGCGATGTCGGCCCAGCAGCCGTTGGGCGGCTGATTCTTCGATCGAAGGACTGGCCGCCGGGCGGCTAATCCGAACAGGGCACCGTCGCTGGCTAGCGGCGGTTTACTTGGTAGCGCTTGAGATCCTCAAGCGGCTCATCCCACTGCGGCGCGAGTTCATGCGCGCGTTGGAGATCGTTATAAGCAGCGCGAATTCGCCCCAGCCGCTCGTAAGCAATCGACCGGCTGTAAAAGGCCAACGCCTGCCGCTCAGTGTTGAGCGTCAACGACTTTTCGATCATCGGAATGGCGTCGGTCGATCCGCCTTGCTGGAGATTGACGATGGCCAGGTTGAGCCACGCTTCGGCATTGCCTGAATCGGTCCTGAGCGCGGCGTTGAAATCCCGTCCGGCCGAATGATAATTATGTCCGCGCAGGTAAAGCGCGCCGCGATTGACCAGTGTCGCCGCACGATCCTGCCGAGACATTGCTTCCTGGTCGAGCGCGAGGTTGCAATGATAGAAACTGTTGCGATCCGCGCTTCGCGCGATCGCCGCTTCGTAACAATCGCGGGCTGTGCTGTTGCCGATGCTGACCGAACCGGCCGTTGCAGGCGCTGTGACGGCAATGGCAGTGAGCGCCGCAGCCGTAAGGAAAAGAATTCTCATCGAGACCTCCCTTCGTTGGGAGTCGATCCTTACCACCATATGCGACGGCGCGCATCATCCTTGAGCGGCATCGAGCAATTTGTGGCGTTTGAGGGCGTGACGCAGTTGATCATAGCTCAGGCCGAGCGCGGCGGCGGTGGCGCGCTGGTTGAAGCGGCTTTTGCCAAGCGCATCCTCGAGCAAGGCGCGCTCATAGGCATTGACCGCCGAGCGAAGGTCGCTGACGTCGGTTGGCGGGGTGGCAACCGCAACAGATGAAGGTTCGGCCGCAATCGCCACCGAATGCGCTGCTTCGGGCTGCCCCGACGCCGAGTCAGCGGGGGCCCACGGCGAATGGAACGGGTCGAACTGGACCGCGTCAATCTCGCGCTCGGGATCTTCGGCGCGGTAGACCGCGCGCTCGACGGTATTACGAAGCTCTCGCACATTGCCTGGCCACGGATAGGTTTCGAACGCCTGCTTGATGCTGTCTGAGAAGCCCGGCCAGTTGGACCATTCAAGCTCGGCCGCCATCCGCCGCCCGAAATGCTCGGCGAGCAATGGGATGTCGCCCTGGCGTGCGCGCAGCGGCGGCAGCGTGACCACCTCGAAGCTCAATCGGTCGAGCAGATCGGCGCGGAACCGGCCTTCGTCGACCAGCCGCGGCAGATGTTCGTTGGTGGCGGCAACGATGCGGACATCAACCTGGATCGGCCGCGACGCGCCGATGCGGGTGATCTCGCCATATTCGACTGCGCGCAGCAGCCGGTCCTGCGCCGGCGATGACAGACTGGCCAGCTCATCGAGGAACAAGGTGCCGCCGTCGGCTTCCTCGAACCGGCCGTGGCGGGTCTTGGCGGCACCGGTGAAGCTGCCCGCTTCATGGCCAAACAATTCGGCCTCGATGAGGTTCTCGGGCAAGGCAGCGCAGTTCATCGTCACCAGCGGCCCGGCCCAGCGACCCGACAGATGGTGGAGCCGCTCGGCAATCAATTCCTTGCCGGTGCCACGCTCGCCAATCACCAGCACCGGGCGATTCAAGGGCGCGGCACGGCTGGCGCGCTCGACCGCGTCGAGAAAGGCCAGGCTCGACCCGACGAATTGTGTGCTTCGCTCCATCCCCAATATGTGGTGCCAAATCCCACCATCTGGCAAGCTTTGTCGCACCGCATTTGGT
>JBKJUB010000108.1:0-6460 GCA_046590765.1 Sphingomicrobium sp.
GCGTCGAGCCGGGCGGAGAGCTGGTTGGCCTGCACCTGGGTCGCGGCAGGATCATCGACGAACCCTGCCGTGTCGGCCGGCTGGCCCTTGGGGAAGACGGTCTTCTGGACCTGGCGGACCTGGCTTTCGAGCCGGCCAATGCGCTGCTCGGGGGTCGGCGGGGTCTTGGCCGCAAGCGGCGCGAAGGAAAGCGCGGCGAGCGCGGTCAGCAGGGGCAATGGAAAACGCATGTCATGTCCTGGTCAGCGGTTGGTCGGTGTCACCCACGATCGCCTGTCACGGCTGTCGCGGCGATGAATGTCATTGCCCGGGCGGCGGGGCGGGCTCGGCGGTGTTGGTGGTTGTAGCTGGCTCGGGCGCAGCCTTGGCAGCGGCGGGCTTGGCGGCGGGGCGCGGCGCGGGCTTGGGCGGCGCGGCGACGGGCGCGCGAGCTGGCGGTGAGACGGCAATCGCCGGGCCGCGCAGGAGGGCGGCGGGGAGCAGGCTGACGCCGCGAACCTTGGTCGCCGACGGCCCGACCTGCGGCGCGGTGGCGGTGCCGACCGAAATGGTCAGCGCCTCGGCCTTGCCGGTGGTCAGTGTCGGCGCGGTGGCGGTCGGCGGAATTGCAAACTTCTCGCCGGCCTTCATCACGCCTTCCTTGAGCATGGTCGCGCCATCCTTGATCTGGACCCACGCGTCGGCGGTGGCGGTGATCGCCACCGGCTGCGCGGCGACCGGCGCGGCGGCAGCGGGTGGGGCGGCGGGGGCGTCGGTCGGTGCTGCCTCGGCGGCGGTGGCATTGTCGGGCGCGTTCAAGGAGCGATTGTTGAGCCAAGTGGCGAGCGAGGCGACGAGGACGATCCCGCCAATCACGGCAACAATCAGCCAGCGCGGCATGGTCCGCGCCGGGTCAATCGGTTCGAACTGCTCGGCTTGGTGCGGGGCGAGCCGAGTGCCGCCGATCTCGGCGCGGACCTGCTCGCCAATCTCGTTGCGATCAAGCCCGACCGCAGCGGCATAGCTGCGCGCGAAGCCGACCGAGTAAGTCGGTGCTGGAAGTTTGTCGAAATCACCGGTTTCGAGACTGGCGAGGTGGCGTGTCGGGATTCGGGTCGTCGTCGCGACATCCTCGATCGACATGTTCGCGGCCTCGCGCGCGGCGCGAAGGCGCTCGCCGGCAGTCATCGTCACCTGCTTTTCGGCTTCGCCTTCGATCATCGCAAACCCCCGCGACCAAACATCAATTCGTCCGGTGACTATTCGAGTCCCATGGCCTCACTGTCAACCGCCAGGGGCAAGAGACTTAGCCGATCGCAACCCCGTGGCGCTTGGCCCAGTCGGTCAGCAAGCGGCGCATTTCGCGCGGTGGCTTGGCGAGCAATTTGTCCATCCGGGCGGTCACGGCTGCGGCATCGATCGAGCGGATCATTGCCTTGACCGGCCCGACCGCCGCCGGGGTGATCGAGAAATTGCGAATCCCGATGCCGATCAGCGCCATTGCCTCCAGCGGTCGCCCGCCCATTTCCCCGCACAGCCGGATCGGTACGCCCGCCGCATCGGCCTGCGCCACCACGCGACGGAGGAAACGCAGGATCGCCGGGCTGAGCCAGTCGTAGCGGTCGGCAAGGCGCGGGTCGGCGCGATCGGCGGCGAACAGGAATTGGGTCAGATCATTGGTCCCGATCGACAGGAAGTCGAGGCGCGGTAGAATGACGTCGAGCATTTCGGCCAGGCTCGGCACTTCGAGCATCGCGCCATATTCTATTCTGCGCGGCATCGGGCGGCGGGCTTTCTTGGACCACGCAATCTGTTCCTCGAACAAAGCGCGGGCTTCCTCAAACTCCCACGGTTCGCTGACCATCGGGAACATCACCTTCAACGTTCGTCCGGCAGCAGCCTCGATCAGCGCGCGAGCCTGCGCCTTCATCAGCGTCGAGCGTTCGAGGCTGAGGCGAAGTGCGCGCCAGCCCATCGCCGGATTTTCGGCCTCGTCCTTGATGTCGGTGAGATAGGGCAAGGCCTTGTCGCCGCCGATATCGACCGTTCGGAACACCACCGGCTTGTCGCCCGCCGCGTCGAGCACCGACTTGTACAGCCTTTGCTGGCTCTCGCGACCGGGTAAGGCGGCGGAGACGAGGAACTGAAATTCAGTGCGGAACAGCCCGATGCCGTCGGCGCCCGAGGCTTCGAGCATCGCCGCATCCTCGGCCAGCCCGGCATTGACCATCAGCGAGACGTTGACCCCGTCTCGTGTCTCGGCGGGCAGGTCCTTCAGTGCCGCATATTGCGCGCGGCGCTTCTGGCTCATCGCCATACGCTGCTCGAACCCCAGCGCCAGCGGGCGGCTCGGGCGGACGACGACGGTGCCGCTGTCGCCGTCGACCAAGATGACATCGCCTTCGTTGGCGACGTGGCGGATGGTGCTCAACTTGCCGACCACCGGAACGCCCATCGCGCGGGCGACGATCGTCATGTGCGCAGTCAGCGAGCCTTCCTCGAGCACCACCGCCTTCAACCGACGCTTGTCATATTCGAGCAGTTCGGCGGGCCCGAGGTTGCGCGCGATCAGCACGGTATCCTTTTGCAACCCGGTCTGCGCGGCGGTGCCCATCCGCCCGCTGACGATCCGCATCAGCCGGTTGGACAGGTCCTCGAGGTCGTGCATCCGCTCCTTGAGCAACGGATCATCGATTTCCTGCATCCGGCTGCGGGTGCGCTGCTGGACCCGCTCGATCGCGGCTTCGGCGGTCAGTCCGCTGTCGATCGCTTCGTTGATCCGCCGCGACCAGCCCTCGTCATAAGCGAACATTTTGTACGTCTCGAGGATTTCGTTGTGCTCGCCGGCAGTGCCGAATTCGGCCTCGCGGGTCATGGTGTCGATCTGCTCGCGCATCCGGCGAAAGGCGGTGTAGACCCGCGCCCGCTCGGCCTCGGTATCTTCTGCGACAGTATGCTCGACCATCACGCGCGGCTGGTGGAACACCGCGACGCCCTTGGCCATTCCTGTGACCAGTTTGAGTCCGGTCATCCGCTGGGCCCCGGCCGGGCGCTGGGTCGAGCGGCTGCCGTCGGACAGGCGCGCGCTGGCGATCAGCTCGGACAATACCATCGCCACGGTTTGCAGCGCTTCGATCTCGACTTCCTCGTAGCAGCGCGGGTCGGCATGCTGGACCGCGAGCACCCCGATCGAATTCTCGCGATGGACGATCGGCACGCCGGCGAAACTGTGGAAGCTCTCCTCGCCGGTCTCGGGGCGGTAGGCGAAGGCGGGGTGGCTGTTGGCCTCGTCGAGGTTGAGGATCCGCCCCTCGGCAGCGATCGTCCCGACCAGTCCCTCGCCGGGCGACAGGCGGGTGACGTGGACCGCTTCTTTGTTGAGCCCGTGGGTGGCGAACAATTCGAGCTTGCCGTCGCGCTGGACGTAGATCGAGCACACTTCGCTCTTCATCGCCGCGGCGATCAGATCGACAACATGATCCAACTTGCCCTGCGGGCTCGATCGCCGGGCCATCAACTCGTGGAGGCCGACGATGATCTCACGAGAGGCAATGGCGGCGGAGAAGGGCATGGGCAGTCGCTAGCAGGGGGAAGCGCGCCTTTACAATCGCAGGCGGCGATTTGGCCGATTTCAGGGCCAGAAAAGTCAGTCTCCATCCGAAACGGAGTCGATAGATTGGGCGAATCTCTGATCCCCGAACGTTAGTGGTGCAAGTCTCCCAAAATAAGGGAAGCGATTGAATATAAGGAATTTTTAGATGGCTCGAACGACCATCTTGCGCGCCCAGGTGGACGCCGCAAACGCCATGCTCGACCGCCTCCGGATCGGGATGAACGCCTATCATGGCGACGCCTCGGCTTACCCCTTGGCGCTCGACCTGTCGCGCCTTGCCGGGATCCTCCGGATCCATTTCTCGATTGCCGACCGCAACCTCTACCCGTTCATGATCGAGGCTGGATCGCCCGAGACGGCGGCGCTCGCCCATGATTTCCAGCGCGAAATATGCACGCTTGCCAATCGTTTCGAGCGGTTCAACCAGCGCTGGTCATCAAGCAGCGCGATCGCCAGCAATGTCGCGCTGTTCCGTGGCGAGGCAGCAGTGATGATCATGGCCCTCCGTCGCCGCCTGCGCCGTGAGACACGCGACTTATTCCCGCTCGCCGACGCGCTCGCCGAGACGGTCAGTCAAAGCGATTGGAAGGGCGGTCAGGCGATTGCGGTCTAACAAGGACGAGCCGAACTGCGCCTTGCACTGTTCGCTTATGGCTATATCGTGGGGACCTGAGGTGAAGGGCGACTGGACTGCTGGTCGTTACTCCGAAGATACCATCAGCAAAGGATTGCGAACCCATGCGCTCCCCGAAAAACGACACAATATTTCGGTTACGCCAATCGCGCCTGGGCATCGGGTTTTTACCGGTCGCAATGCTGATGTTGCTCGCTTCTTGTGGCAGCGGCGACAAAGCGGCCGACGCGCAGAACGCGGCCGACGTTCTGACCGGTGACGCCCAAGGGGCAGCAAGCGATAATCCCGTGTGCAAACTATATTCGCCCGGCGAACTCACAAATTATCTGGGCCAGACTCCACGGGCTGGTGAAAACGCTGGCGTTGGGAGTGGTTGCCAGTGGAGCGCGACTGACGACGCTGACACCGAGCCAGCTTTCGTCCAGATTCAGATCGTCCCGGCAGCCGAGGGCAAAGGCCACGGCGCCGTGCCGAGTGGCGTCAAGGGATATCGCGAAGCTCCTGAACTTGGCAAAACCGGCTATGTCGCTCCGGACGTTGGTTGGGAAGCCGGGGCCTTCAGCGGTGACCAATGGATCGGTGTGACGATCAGCGGCGCGGGCGCGTCGGAAGCAAAAGTGATCGCCTTGTTCAAGGATGTACTGAAGCGCCGGGCCAAGGCTTGATCAGCCGGACGATGGTGGTCTAGCGATTAGCCTCGGCTTTCGAGGGCGGCTGCCGCTTCATCGACCAGTTCGGCAATGATGTCGGCGACCGGCTCCTCGCGTTTGACCATGCCGACCGATTGCCCGGCCATCACCGATCCGCGTTCGACATCGCCGTCGATCACCGCGCGCTTCAAGGCGCCAGCCCAATAATGTTCGATCTGCAATTGCGCCTCGCCCATTTCGATCGCGCCCGAATCGAGCCGGCCGGCGACTTCGACCTGCTTGGCGGCGAAGTTGGTCATTTCCTGATTCTTGAGCGCGCGCACCGGGATGACCGGCAGCCGCGGGTCGATCTGGACGCTGGGTATCGCGTCGCGGGCCGACGCACGGAGGAATGCTTTCTTGAAATTGGCATGGGCGATGCATTCGGTGGCGCAGACGAAGCGGGTGCCAAGCTGGACCCCGACCGCGCCCATTTCGAGATAGGCCGCTATCGCCTCGCCGCGCCCGATCCCGCCGGCGACGAACACCGGAATGTCCTTGGCGACCTCGGGCAGGATTTCCTGTGCCAGCACGCTGGTTGAAACCGGGCCGATATGACCGCCCGCCTCCATCCCCTCGATCACCAGCGCGTCGGCGCCCGAACGAATGAGCTTTTTGGCCAAGGCCAAAGCGGGGGCGAAGGCAATCAGTTTGGCGCCATTGCCCTTGATCCGGTCGATCGCGCCGCTCGGGGGGAGCCCACCGGCGAGGACGACATGGGTCACCTGATGCTTGGCGCAGACGTCGATCAACTCGCTGATCATCGGATGCATGGTGATGAGGTTGACCCCGAATGGCCGCGTGGTGCGCTGCTTGGTTTCGGCGATTTCGGTGTCGAGCAAATCGGGGGTCATCGCCCCGCACGCGATCACCCCGAACCCGCCGGCGTTGGAAATGGCGGAGACGAGGTGGCGCTCGCTAATCCAGCTCATCGCCCCGCCGAGGATCGCGTAATCGCAGCCGAGAAATTCTGTGCCGCGGTGCATCAATTCGCGCAGCCGCGCCGCGCCTTCGCCGCTGCCGTGCATCGCGCGGGGCTCTGCAATCATTCCTTCGCCGCTCATCTGGTCATCCTTGATCGAGCCCGAAGGCGCTGTGGAGCACGCGGACGGCGAGCTCAAGCTGGTCCTCCGCGACGAGCGCGCTGACCTTGATTTCGCTTGCCGTCACCGCGAGCAGGTTGATCTCGCGCTCGGCCAATGTGCGGAACATGGTTGCGGCGAGCGCGGGGTTGGAACGGATACCGACCCCGACGATGCTGACCTTGGCGACCTTGTCGTCGGTCAGCAGCCGCTCGAAGCCGATGTCGCTTTGCGCCTTTTCAAGCACCGCCATCGCCTGGGCCAGCGTTGCTCGGCCGACGGTGAAGTGAAGGTCACTTTTGCCCATCCCTTCGGTAGCGGCGTGGACGATCATGTCGACCGCAATCCCCGCCTCGGCCAGCGGGCTGATGACGGCGGCGACCATCCCCGGCCGGTCGGCGATCCCGGTCAACGTGATCCGCGCCTCGCCCCGGTCGGCGGCGATCCCGGCGATTGCATTGCG
>JBKJUB010000180.1:0-3018 GCA_046590765.1 Sphingomicrobium sp.
CGTGGCGAGCGAATCGTAGGGCGGGAGCATCTGGCCGAGGCGGGCGAACCAGCTGGCCTTTTCGAGGTGCAGGTCGGCGACGAGCAGGGCATTGTGGCGCGGCCAATAAAGCGCCCCGTCCGTGCTTGCGGCGAAATCCTGACTGGCGAACGAAAAGGGAACCATACGCCGCCTTACGCAGACTTTGACGGCTATTCCAAGTGCGTCATGATGTGCTGGCGCAACGCGCGGGCGTCGTGGAGGGCGTTGTGGGGAACTTCGCTGTTGGCGGCGCAGGAGAAGCCGCCGATCCGCACCAGCCGCAGCGTCAGCGGGTTCATCGCCACCATGTCGCCGGGCGCGATTACCAGCAGCATCGAGAATTGGGCGAGGTCCTCGGGCCAATCGGCAACGATCTCGATCGAATGGTCGTGCGCCAGCCATTGTGACACGGTTTCGGCGGCGTCTCGGCGGCTGAGGTGGGGCGATCGCAAGGGCTCGGGAACAGTATCGAGATAGGGCATGACATGGCGCTGGACCCATTCCTCCTTGGCCTCGCCAGCGATGACGACATAAAGCTCCTCGCCACCATCCTCGGGGACAAGGGCAAGGCTGATCAGGCGGCCACCGACGCCGTCGAATTCGGTATCAAGAAAGTATCGCATTCGGCGGTCACTGGACGTTGGGCCGTTCGCCGTCCAGTCTCCGACTTTCGTGATTCGTGGACAGGGGTGCTTCATGACGACCAAATCGAGCTTGCTGTTCGGGACTTTCACCGCGCTTGCGCTGACCATGGCCGCGCCGGCTGCGGCGAAACCGGGCGATCCGGGGCGCGACAAGGTCGCGGCGGCGATCCGCGCCGACCATGCTGCTTCGGTCGAGCGACTGCGCAATTGGATCAAGCTGCCGACCATCGCCAACATGGGAATGAACACGCCGGCAGGTGCTCAATATATGAAGCAACTGGCGCTCGACGCGGGATTTCAGCAAGCGCGGATCATCGAGACCGGGGGCGTCCCGGGCGTGTTTGCGACGCTGGATGCCGGGGCCAAGGACACGCTCGCGCTCTACTTCATGTACGACGTCAAGCATTATGACCCGGCGGAATGGAAGTCGCCGCCGCTTGACGGGAAAATAGTCGATCGACCCGGCGACGGTTCCCAGCTGATCGGGCGTGGCGCAGTCAATCAGAAGGGTCCGGAAGCCGAATTCCTCGCCGCATTGGCCGCGTTCAAGAAAGCGGGTGTCAAATTGCCGGTCAATCTGGTGCTGGTGGCCGAAGGTGAGGAGGAGATCGGGTCGACCAACTTCCCGCGCCTGCTGGCCGATCCCGAAGTCCAGGCTGCGCTCAAGAAAACGGTCGGGATCATGATGCCATCGACCAGCCAGGAGCGCAGCGGCGAGGCCGAAATCAGCCTTGGTGCCAAGGGCGTGATGGAAGTCCAACTGATTTCGAGCGGCGCAAAATGGGGGCGCGGGCCCGACCATGACGTCCATTCCAGCCTGATGGCGAGCGTCGACAGCCCGGCTTGGCGGCTGGTCCAGGCGCTCAACACAATGGTCAAGTCAGACGGCCACACGCCCGCAATCGATGGCTGGTTCGACAATGTCCGGCCGTTGACCGATCGGCAGAAGGAAATCCTGCGCGCCAATGTCGCCGGGTCGAGCGAGGCCGATGCGATGAAGGGGCTGGGGATCAAGCATTGGATCGACAATGAGGATTATCTGACGTCGCAGCTGCGGCTCGCGTCGCAGCCGACGGTCAATATCCAGGGACTAGTGAGCGGCTATACCGGGCCGGGGGGCAAGACCGTCCTGCCGGGGCGGGCGGAGGCCAAGCTCGATTTCCGGCTAGTGCCCGACATGACCAAGGATGAAGCCGAAGCCAAGCTCAAGGCCTTCCTGGTGAAAAAGGGATTCCCCGACATCGAGGTGGTGGTCAGCGGGGGTTACAGCCCCAACCAAGTCCCAGAGGATGCGATGGTCGTTCACGCTGCGGCGGCGACCTACAAGTCGGCCGGGATCGCCTCGACGCTCCACCCGCGCCGCGCGGGCAGTTGGCCGGGGGTGATGTTCACCGGCGCGCCGCTCAACATGGCGGCGGTGCATTTCGGCGGCGGGATGGGCGGCGGTGCCCATGCGCCCAACGAGTGGCTGCTGATCGATAGTAGCAACGCGAAGGTCGCCGGGTTCGACGATGCCGCAATCCTGTTCGCCGACTTTTTGTACGAAGTCGCGCGTTCGGCGAAATCGAAGGCAAAGCGCTAACGCTTCTCCTCGGGTGGAATGAAGGTCGGGGCCGGCGGGCAAGTCTTGCCGTCGGCTTCAAGCGATTTGCACTGCTTCTCCCACGCACGCGTGCGCTTGCCGAAATCTTCCTCGGCCTTGCGCAGGGCGCGGCCGCGGTTTTCGTCGGCTTCGGACTGGCTGGTGGTGGCGAGATCGACGCCCTTGGCGACAACTTTGACCGGCAAGGTGACGATATCGACCGCCGTGCGCGCGGCAGCGACGACGCAGCCGCCGAGCGCGAGCGGGAGTAAGACGATGAGGATTTTCGGCTTCATTTCAGCAGCATGGCGAATTTCACGGGGCTAGTCGATGCGCATCGCTTCGGCGGCCAGCGCTTCGGCCTCGATCAGCAACGCCTCGTCCGCAGTGCCCGCCGGTGCAGCCTCGCGGCCGATCACCACCATCAATGGGACGGCAAGCGGGGTGACGCGGCTGGCCGTGACATGGACCATCGTCGCGGCGGCGCGATCAACCAGCCGCGCGAGGCGGCCAAGCTCGGTCATCCGCGCGCGGGCATCGTCCCACGCGGCGGTGAGCAGGAGGTGGGTCGGCTCATATTTGCGCAGGACATCGTAGATCAGGTCGGTCGAGAAGGTGACCTGCTTGCCGCTTTTCTTTTTGCCCGGATGGTGACGCTCGACCAGCCCGCCGATCACCGCCACCTCGCGGAACGCGCGCTTGAGGAGGTGCGATTGCTCGACCCATTCGACGAATTCATGTTCGAGGATATCGGGCGAGAAGAGCGGCTTG
>JBKJUB010000146.1:0-14080 GCA_046590765.1 Sphingomicrobium sp.
TGGCCAGACCCGGGCCGCGCTCGACCTCGCGCCCAAGCTGAAGGCCGACAAGAAGGTTTATTACATGGCCAAGGGGGTCGGCCATTACGGCATCTTCAACGGTGGCAAATGGCGCACCAAGATCGCCCCGGTGGTCGAAAAGTTTATCGTCGCCAACGGCTAGCCGGTCTTCATCCTGACATTGCCGACCAGCAGCAGCGCCGATGCGCTCGCTGCGACAGCGGCGATGGCGGCGCCGATCAGCGCGAGGTGGAATCCAGCCATCAGCGCCTCGCCCTCGCGCGACAGGACGATGCCGAGCATTGCGGTGGCAATCAGGCCGCCGGTTCGAGCGACTGCGCTGTTGAAGCCCGAGGCGGTGCCGACATGTTTCTCGGCGACCGATCCGAGCACCGAGCTGGTCAACGGCGCGACCGCCAGCGCCATCCCCGCTGCCATCACCGTCATCGCCGGGAAGACGGTCGTCCAATAGGATGCGTCAACCTCGATGCGGCGGGCGAGCAGCATGCCGACGGCGACCACCAGTGGCCCGGCGGTCAATGGCCAACGCGGGCCGATCCGCGCGGCAAGCTGGCCCATCGGCGGCGAGGCGAGGGTCAGTACGATCGGCAGCGGGAGCATTGCCATGCCTGCCTGCACTGGCGAGTAACTGGCGACCGATATCAGCACATAGGGGATCAACAGCATTGCCGCGCCGAACGCGCCGTAGAGCAGGAAGGTGAGCAGGTTGAGGCCCGAAAAACAGCGGTCGGCGAACATCGATAGCGGCATCATCGCCTGAGCGCCGCGTCGCGCCTCGACCCAAAGGAAGGCGGCGAGCAGGATCAAGCCGCCGACGATGGTGGCGATGACGATGGAGTCGAGCGCGTCGGACGAAGACCAGCGGGTCAGGCCGTAGGTCGTCCCGAGCAGGCCGAGGGTGGCGAGCAACGCGCCGGGATAATCGGTCCGCGCGGCGCCTTTGTCCTGGCTTTCGCTGACGAACGTGAGGGCCAGCGCAATCGCGCCACCCGCGAGCGGCAGGTTGATGTAGAAAATGCTCGGCCAGCCGACATGGTCGACCAGCCAGCCGCCAATCAGCGGCGCGATCGCGGCTGACGCGGCCCCGGCGGCGGCCCAGATGCCGACCGCGCGACCGCGTTTTTTGCCTTGGAAGGCGGCATTGAGCAAGGCGAGGCTGTTGGGCAGGAGCAAGGCCGCGCCAATCCCTTGCGCTGCCCGGGCGGCAAGCAGGATCGGCAAGTTGGGGGCGAGGGCGCAGGCGAGGCTTGCAGCGGCGAACAGGCCGGTGCCGATCAGCAGCAGCAGCCGGCGTCCATAATGGTCACCCAGCGCGCCGCCGAGCAGGAGCAAGGCCGACAAGGGCAACATGTAAGCGTTGACCACCCACTGCACGTCCGCCGCGCCGGCGCCGTAACTGGCGCGGATCGCGGGCAAGGCGACGTTGAGCACGCTGCCTTCGACGAACGACAGACTTGAGGCGAGGACGCAGGCGGTGAGCGTCCAGCGCGGATCGTGGCGCTTCAAACTCAAGCGGTTGGCGCTGACGGCGGCGGGGTGACGTCCTTCATCGGGCGTTCGCGCGGGGCCGGGCTTAAATGCTCCATCACGCGCTTGATCGCGCGGCGCGCCTTGATCACCAATGAGAAGGACAGGAACACCAGGAAAGCAGCGATGATCGCGGCGAGGATCGGGTTGGCGATGGCGATGGCCAAGAGCCCGCCGGTAGCGACATCCTCCATCGTCGAGACCGCGATGTTCGAATAGGGTTCGGGGCTGGCGTTGACGAGCGTTCGAGCGCCGGCTTTTCCAGCATGGGCGATCGCCGCCGCGCCGCCGCCGAGCAGGAAGCTGACCACCTGCCACGTCGGGTTGCCGCTATCGACGATCGCGAGGCTGAGCAACGCGCCGCCCAACGGCCGGATAAAGCTGTGCACTGCATCCCACGCACTATCGACCCAGGCGATCTTGTCGGCAAAGAATTCGGCGAAGGTGCCGACCCCGGCGGCCGCGAGCACCCAATTATTGGTCAATATGTCGAGCGACTGGAGCTGGTCGGGAAGCGCGATATAGCCGAACTTCATCGCCAGCCCGGTGACCAGCGTGACGAGATACAGCCGCCAGCCGGCAAGCAGGCTGGTCGAGGCGGCTAGCGCGGTCAGTTCAACTGGCGACATGGGGCCCTCCGGATACCGGCCAAAGGTAGAGGCTCGTGACAAAAGGACAAGGAGGCGGCAGACAGCGCAAGATGAGCGACTTTACCGACCTCGTGACGCGTGCGCGGACCAGCCCGGAGGCGGCGATGGACTTGGCCGAGCGGCATTTGCTGGGGATCGACACCACGCCCGACTCGGCCAAGGCGCTCGAGGTGGTGCGCCATGCCGCAGCGATGGGCCATCCCGACGGGCGTCGGGCCTGGGTGTATATGACCGCCGCAGGGATAGGCGCACCGGCCGATCAGGCGAAGGCGCGGGCAATGCTTGGCGAACTGGCAAAGGAAGATCGCTTTGCCGCCGTCCAGCAGGCGTTCCTGGCACATGTGACGTGCGAAGCGCGGCTTGCCGAGATGACTCCGCGGATCATTTCGAGCGATCCCTATATCGCGATCTTTCCAAAACTCTTCAGCTCGGCCGAATGCCGTTATCTGATGGTGCTCGGTACACCCTGGATGGAGCAGGCGTCGGTCCTTGGCTTGACCGGGCAATCGCGCCTCGACAACGTCCGCGATGCCCAGTCGAGCGCTGTCCCGCAGCTCGCCGAGGACCTGGTGGTGCAGGCGATCAATCGTGCCATCGCCGCCGCAAGCGGAACCGAGCCGGGGTGGGGCGAGCCGCTCAACATCCTGCAATATAATCCCGGCCAGCAGTATAAGCCGCACCACGACGGCACCGGTACCGACAATGTCTCGGTCCGCAATCTGACCGCACTGATCTGGCTCAACGATGATTTCGAGGGCGGCGAAACCGACTTTCCCAAGATCGACGTGCGCGTGCGCGGCGAGGTCGGCGACATGCTGTTGTTCCGCAATGTCCGCGATAGCGGCGCGTTCGACGAGCGGATGATCCACGCCGGGCTACCAGTGACGCGCGGGGTGAAGTGGATGGCGAGCCGGTGGATCCGCGGGGCGGATTATTTGAAGGGGTGAGGGCGCGGGCGGCGACGTCATGGGAGTAAATCCCATGATGCCGATCCTGCCCGCGCTTTAGCGTCACTCGCTTAACGCCGGCGGCTTCGGGCTACAGGACTTCGAACAATCCTGCTGCGCCCATGCCGCCGCCGATGCACATGGTGGTGACGACGTAGCGGGCGCCGCGGCGCTTGCCCTCGATCAACGCGTGGCCGGCGAGGCGAGGGCCGCTCATGCCATAAGGATGGCCGATCGAGATGGCGCCGCCGTCGACGTTCAATAGTTCGTCGGGAATGCCGAGCTTGTCGCGGCTGTAGAGCACCTGCACTGCAAAGGCCTCGTTCAATTCCCACAGTCCGATGTCGTCCATTTTGAGGCCGAACCGCTCGAGTAGCTTAGGCACCGCGAACACCGGGCCGATGCCCATCTCGTCGGGTTCGGTGCCGGCCACTGCCATGCCGATATAGCGGCCAAGCGGCTGGATCCCCTTCTTCTCGGCGACCGAAGCATCCATGATGATGCACGCCGACGAGCCATCGGACAGTTGGCTGGCATTGCCGGCGGTGATGCTGGTGCCAGGCCCGAGGACCGGATTGAGCGCGGCCAGGCCCTCGAGCTTGGTGTCGGGGCGGTTGCCTTCATCCGTGTCGAGCGTGATCTCGTGCGTCCTGACCTCGCCGCTTTCCTTGTCCTTGACGCCCATCGTGACGGTCACGGGGACGATTTCGGCGGCAAGGCGGCCTTCGGCCTGGGCGGCCGCCGTGCGCTGCTGTGAGCGGAGTGCGTATTCGTCCTGGGCCTCGCGGCTGATGCCGTAACGCTGGGCGACCGTCTCCGCCGTGCCGAGCATCGGCATGTAGACATCCTTGTGCATCGCGATCAGCGACGGATCGCCCGAGGCGCGCATCTCTGCGGTCTGGACCAAGCTGACCGAATCCTGCCCGCCTGCAGCGACAATATCCATCCGATCGATGATCACCTGCTTGGCGGCCGTGGCGATCGCCATCAGGCCAGAAGCGCATTGGCGGTCGATGGTTTGCGCGCTGACGCCGACCGGGCAGCCGGCGCGAAGCGCGACCTGCCGGCCGATGTTACCGGCCTGCGTGCCCTGGGTCAGCACCGCTCCCCACACCACATCGTCGATCTCACCCGCTTCGATACCTGCACGTTCGATCGCCGGGGCGAGGGACAAAGCGCCCAACGTCGCGCCCGGGGTGGCGTTGAACGCACCCTTGTAGGCGCGGCCGATCGGGGTGCGGGCGGTTGAGACGATGACGGCGTCGCGTGCGGACATTTCATTTCTCCTGAGTGAAAATAAGACCGAGCCAGCGGGCTGTGAGGGCGGGCTTGGGCTCGCCGTCGATCTCGACCGTGACGTCGTGGTGGAACAGATATTGGCCGGGCGCCTTGTCGTCGATCGAGGCCAAGGTGAAGTGCCCGCGAACGCGTTTCCCGGCGCGGACCGGAGCGATGAAGCGGACCCGGTCGAGCCCGTAATTGACCGCCATGACCGTGGTATCGGGAACCTGCATCGCGTCGGCCGCCATCCGGCTGAGCAGGGACAGCGAGAGGAAGCCGTGGGCGATGGTGCCGCCGAACGGGGTTTGCGCAGCGGCGGCTGGATCGATGTGGATGAACTGGCGGTCTTCGGTAGTCTCGGCGAAGGCGTCGATGCGGTCCTGGGTCACCTCGATCCAGTCGGATGAGCCGACCGGCTGGCCGACCGAAGCGCGGATAGTGTCGAGGGAGGCGATGGGCATCGGAAGCGGGTCTAGGCGCACCGATTGGGGGCTGACAAGGGCTGGCAGGGCGACGCTACGGCAAGGCGGGATAGGGCGAAAGCAAAGTTCCGTCGGGCCCGGCGGTGAACGCGATTTGGGTTGGCGCGGCGAAGGCGATCTTCTCTGCGGCGAAGCGGCTCAGCAGGCGCAGCATGATCGCCGAACGATCCGACGCTAATCGGTCCGGATCGAGCGTTCGGTTTTCGAAGGTCAGTTCATGGTCGATGCTCGACGGGGCGAAGCCGGTCATCACGCAGCGGACGAACTTGCAGCCCTTGCAGCCCTCAACCGCGTCGCGGGCGAAGTCCGCGATGCTCGCCAGCGTCTCGGGCGAGGCGGCGTAGGCGAGCCCGAAAGCGATCGTGGTGCGGCGCGAGCGGCCATCGGCGAGGTTGTGAATTTCGCGCTCGAGCAATTTGGTGTTGGCCATGATGATCTGTTCACCCGACAAAGCGCGCATCCGCGTCGTCTTGAGGCCGATCCGCTCGACCGTGCCGACGGTGGTGTCGAAACGGATCGTGTCGCCGCGCCGAAAGGGGCGATCGAACAGGATCGCGAGCGCGGCGAATAAATCGGAGAAGATGCCTTGTGCCGCGAGGCCGATGGCGATGCCGCCAATCCCGAGGCCGGCGATCAAGGCGGTGACGTTGACCCCGAGATTGTCGAGGATGACGACGATGGCGAGCGCGAACAAAGCGACGCTGACCAGGACGCGGATGATCGAGGTGGCGTTGCCGAGCGTGGTCTCGGCTGCGCTTTCGCCGGTGCGCCGGGCGATCATCCCGAGGATCAGCTCGCGCGCCCAGATCGCGCCCTGCAAGGTGAAGGCGATGATGAAGGCGATGTCGACCAGATGCTGCGCGCGCGGCGGCGGCGCGGCGTAGGTCGCGACCAGGTCGATCGCGGCGACGACCATGAAGACAATGGTGGTCCGCGCGAGCACCCGGCCGATGACGCTTTTCCAGCCGATCTGGTCGACGTCGGTCTCGCTTGCGACCATCCGCTTACCGATGCTCCGCGCGACCAGCATCAACCCGACGAGGCCGAGGGCGACAAAAGAGCCGACCAGTAGCTGGTCACGGTTTACGATCAGCCAGTCGAAAACGGCGATGGGTTGGGGAGCTTTCATTGCCGCCGAATGGCGGAGCGGGCGCGGCGGATCAAGGCACAACATACTCCCTCCCCATCAAGGGGAGGGCTTTAGAGCACGTTCAGGCGGCCTGCTTGCGCCGCGGCTTCTTTTTGAGGAATTTGAGGAATGCCGTCTCGGTGCTCGACAAATTCTTTCGCGCGCGGGGGCGGGCCATGCCGCGCAGCGGGTCTTCCGGATCGTCCTTGAGCGCGTCGATCAACGACGGGTGGACATAGCTTTTGCGGCTGATCGTCACCGTATTTCCAAGCGCCTCGGCGACCGGCTCGATCATCGTCTTGACGCTCAGTTTCTCGGCTTCGTCCTTGGCCAGCAATTGTTCGAACGCGATCACGCTCGCGCCCCAAGTGCGGAAATGCTTGGCGGTGAAATCGCCGCCTGAGGACTCGCGAATGTAGTCGTTGACGTCCGAGCTGCTGATCGGACAGGGCTCGCCGTCGTCGGTCAGATATTGGAACAACATCTGGCCAGGCAATTCCTGACACTTGCCGACCACGCGCTTGAGGCTCGCGTCGGTGATGGTCGCTTCGTGAACAATACCATGCTTTCCGGTGTAGCGGATTTTGACCCGGCCATTCTTCTTGCGGACGTGGCGGGTGCGAAGGGTCGACAGGCCGAAGCTCTTGTTGGCGCGGGCATATTGTTCGTTGCCAATGCGCATATGCTCGGTGTCGAGCAAGCGGACGACGGCGGCGAGCACTTGATCGCGGCCGAGCGCCCGGCGCTTCAGATCGGTGTCGACGCGTTTGCGGATCTTGGGCAGCGTCTCACCGAACTCAAGGCAGCCGGCATATTTGGAAGCATCCTGTTTGGCGCGGTAATCGGGGTGATAGCGATATTGCTTGCGCCCGCGCGCACCCTTGCCGGTGCCCTGGATGTGGCCGTTGTCGGACTTGCAGAACCAGGCGTCGGTATAGGCCGGGGGGAGGGCGAGGGCGTTCAGGCGGTCGATCTCGTCGCGGTCGGTGACCCGCGTGTCGCCGTCATAATAGGCCCACTTTTCGCCCTTGCGCTGGCGCTTGTAGCCTTGTTCGCTATCGCTGGAATGACGCAACATGTTGCCTGGCCCTTCGTTTGGGGGTCAAGCGGCCAAGCGCGCCGGTTGTTCCCGAGACGAAAGGATTTGACGATTTATGGGCGATCTCGATGGCAAGACGGTGCTGATCGTCGCGACCGACCGGTTCGAGGAAAGCGAATTGTTCGGTCCGCGTGAGATTCTGGTCGGACGCGGGGCGAGTGTGACGCTGGCGTCGCTGGCGATGGACGCGATCATGGGCACGGTGCACGACGAGCCGGGGCGCAAGATCACGCCCGACCTGCTGATCAAAGATGCGCGCGTGGGCGAGTATGACGCGCTGCTGCTGCCAGGCGGGGTGGGTAACCCCGATCGGCTGCGGATAGAGCCCGAAGCGGTGGCTTTGGTCCGCGCCTTTGCCGCTGCGGGCAAGCCGGTGGCGGCGATTTGCCATGGGCCGTGGCTGCTGGTCGAGGCGGATGTGGTGCGCGGCAAACGCGTTACCAGCTGGCCCTCGATACGCACCGACTTGAGCAATGCCGGCGGGGAGGTGGTCGACGAGGCTGCGGTGACCGACGGCAATATCATCACCAGCCGCAAGCCCGACGACGTTCCTGCCTTCACCGAGGCGCTGGCCAAGGCGTTGCTGGCCTAAACCGGATGGTAGGGATTGGCCGCTAAGACCTGCGGTTGATGAACAAGGCAGACAATCGCGGACCGCTGGACTGGCTGGTCGAGGTCGCGGGCGCTTCGGCGCCGGCACTTGCGGCTGCGTTCGCCGCTGCAAAGCTTGCGCCGATCAACGGTTTTTCAACTACGATCGCAGTGGTGATTGCGGGCGGGAGCGTGTTTGCGGTGGCATTGGCGGCGATGCGCATGGTCCCGGCCGAGGGGCATCAACTCGCGCTGCCCGATTTCGCCGCCGTGGTCCTTGAAGATGAATTGTTGCTCGACCAACCGCTGGCGCTCGAAGAATTTCTGCTCGACCAGCCGCTGGTGGCCGAGACTGCGGAGGCTGCCAAGACTGCGGAGGCTGCCAAGACTGGGGCGGTTGCCGAACTGTTGCTCGACGATCCGCTTCCGGCACCGACCAGCGACTCGCGTGTGGTGCAATTATTCGCCGACGGTCGGATACCGAGTGCCGGGCAACTGAGAGATCGCATCGACCGTCACTTGGCGGATGGCGGCAAGCCCGTCCCGGTGGCCGACGCGTCGGATGCGTTGAGCGAGGCATTGGCCGAACTCCGCCGCTCGCTCCGCCAGGCCTGACCGCTTACTCCGCCACCGTCAGCGCTTCGATTTCGACCATGATCGAATCATCGGCTTGATCGATCGGAGCACGCACCAGTCCGATGTCGGCGACGATCTGTCCGGGAATGGTGAAATCGGCTTCTTCCAATCCGTCGACCAGCAATTTGGCCGTCCCGGCGGCACGGGGGCCGGGGATACGAAGCGTAATCTCGTGGCGTTCGCCGGCAAAAGTCAGCGAATTCCAGTCGGTCGATTGGAAATCGCTAAGTAATATCCTATTGCGATCCACCCCGGCGCGCGCCAGCAAGGCGCGTAGCAGGCCCGCCGCAGCGGGTGACATGGCGAGCTTCATCATCGCGCTTCCTCCAGGAAATCGACGATCCGAGCGACCGTGTGCGGCCGCGGTTCGCGACCCCGCCGCAGGTCGAAAACAAAGCGCGGGTCATTGACGGCGTCACGTCCAAATCGAGTCGCCGGCACGCCCGATGAACGCAGGAATACTTCAATCTCTCGCAAAAGATGCACGGTGGGAAACCCCCAACTGGAGAACGACTCGGCAATCGTCTTTTTCCAATGCAATTCCTACTTGTCTAGGGCGTATCCTATGAATATGGTAAATGCATGCCGAATGATCCAAGAAAGGTGCTTGAGCGCCTGTGTGCGGAGCGTGGCGAGGATTTCGCCGGTCTATCGCGCCTGCTGGGCAAGAACCCGGCCTACATCCAGCAATTCATCCGCCGCGGAACGCCGCGCCGACTGCGCGAAGACGAACGCGGCAAATTGGCGCGCTATTTCGGGATTGCCGAGAGCTTGCTCGGCGGCCCCGAGCATGACCGCGCCGATCAGCCGGCGGGCTTGATCGCGATCAGCCGAAGCGCAGTGCGTGCGTCGGCTGGCCCGGGCGCAATCCCGGTGAGCGAGGAAGCAGTGCCTTATTTCGCGTTCGACCAGCGCTGGCTGAAGGCGCTGACCGCCGCCTCGGCCGAGCATTTGTCGATGATCCGGGTCGAGGGCGATTCGATGGCGCCGACGCTGGGCGATGGCGACGACATCTTGATCGATCGCCGCGACGCCGCCGAGCCGTTGCGCGACGGTATCTATGTGCTGCGGATCGACGAAAGCCTGCACGTCAAGCGGTTGGCGGTTCATCCGATGGGACGCCACGTCACCATCCAGTCGGATAATCCGGCCTATCCCGACTGGCCCGACCTGGCGATCGGCGATGTCACGCCGATCGGGCGGGTGATCTGGGCCGGGCGCAAGGTCGCCTAGTCCGGGCGCCTGCGATCCTTGAGCCAGATCGCGACGGCAATCAAAGTGCCAACCAAAGTGCCGGCGATGGCACCGAGCAGGGCCACACCGAGATAAGCCCCAATCGCGTAACCGACGAGGATCGCCAGGATCAGGAAAAAGCCGCCCGCTGCGGAAGGTCTGTCATTCATTCTCGGCCCATGCCCTGACCCGCGCCGTGGCACAAGAAATGATGGTTGATGGATCGTTGACGGCGTTTATGCGCGGCGGCGAAAGCTTGTCGCGCTAGACAGTGCGCATGTCGGATTATTTCATCGCCGGGCGGTCCGCCGTCACTGACGCTGTGTCGCTGGTTGACGAATATGGCCCCGACGCGCCGTTTGCCGCAGCGATGCGCGCGGTGCAGAGCCGCGACGCGGGCAACGTCCTCAAATTCTGCCACTGGCGGCAGATCGAGCGGCTCTCGGCCTTGCTCGCGAGCAACAATATCGAGGGATCGCTGCACTAGGCGGTCGCGCGGACTGGCGCGGTTCAGGTGCGCGCTCTAGGCTGGCTTTCATGATATCGGGTGGAATGAAGCGCAGGCAGGCGGCACTGCTGGCGGTGGCGGCGTGCACCATCGCCGTCAACACGCCGTTGGTCGCCCAGCAATCGTCGCCCGACCCGGCGCAGCTCGACCCCGATGCGCCATTGGATGCGATGCCCGATCTGGGCGTCGACTGGCCCGACATGAACGCGCCCGATCCCAAGCCCGACCCAGCGCCAGCGACCAGCGGCCAAGCGCCTGCCACCGAACCCGCCGACCTTGGCGTTTCGATCGACGATGCAGCGGCGGCACGGCGCTACGTGGTGCGGCTGGAGGGGCTTGGCGCGGCCGAAAGTGACGAATTGCTGCTAGCATTCAAGAAGCAGTCGGTGCTCGACGAGGGTGACCGCAAGCCCGCCAATGCAGCGCAGATCGACCGCCGCGCGCGCGCCGACAGTGAGTTGCTGACCAGCCTGCTCCAGTCGCAGGGCTATTACGATGCCGAGGTCGATACGGGAATTGCGCTCGAAGGCGATATGATTGCGGTTATGCTGCGCGCCACCCCGGGCTCGCGCTACACGTTCGACGCGGTTGATTTCCCCGGGCTTGCCGAGGCCGGCGGGGAAGCGGCGCCATTGCGCGACGCATTTGCGGTCAAGGCGGGCGACCCGGTGGTGGCCGAGAAAGTCATCGCCGCTGGAGTCGCGCTCAAGGTCGCGCTCGGCGAGCAGGGGTTCGCCACTGCCGACATTGGTGCGCAGGACATCGTCATCGATCATTCGACGCTGACCGCGAAATTGGTGCTGCCAGTCCAGCCTGGGCCGGTGGCGCATTTCGGCGCGATCCACGTCAGCGGCACGCCGCCGTTTTCGGCGCGGCATGTCGGGGTGATCGCGCGGTTCAAGCCGGGTGACAAGTTCGAGCGATCGGACGTCGATGACCTGCGCCGGGCGTTGGTCGCGACCGGGCTGGTGGCATCGGTCGAAACCAAGGTCGTGCCGCGCGACGCGGGGCGGATTGTCGATATCGATGTCCGCCTCGAGCCTGCGCCGATGCGGACCATTGCCGGCGAGCTTGGCTATGGCACCGGCGAGGGGGTCAAGGTCGAAGCCAGCTGGCAGCATCGCAATTTCTTCAATCCCGAGGGTGTTTTGACGGTGCGCGGGGTGGCGGGCACGCAGGAGCAACTCGCCTCGGTCTCGCTTCGCCGGAGCAATTTTCGCCAACGCGACCAGGTGCTGACCGGATTGGTCTCGGCGAGCAACGTCGACCGCAAGGCCTATGGCGCCAAGACTTTCCAATTGTCGGGCGGGATCGAGCGTCAGAGCAATTTCATCTGGCAGAAGAAATGGACCTGGAGCCTTGGCGGGGAGCTGATCGCGTCAGACGAGCGCGACACTGTCCAGGCCACTGGATTGCCGCGGCGGCGAACCTTCTTCATCGGCGCGATCCCGGCCAGCCTCGGCTATGACGGCAGCGACAATTTGCTCGATCCGCGCACCGGCTTCCGGCTGGGTGGTCGGATCAGTCCCGAGTTGAGCTTCCAGGGCGGGACGTTTGGCTATGTCCGCGCGCAAGTCGATGCCTCGGCCTATCGGCCGGTATCGGAGCAGATCGTTGCTGCCGGGCGGATTCGGCTGGGGACGATCCTCGGCGCGAAGCGCGACGATGTAGCACCGTCGCGGCGGTTTTACTCGGGCGGGGGCGGATCGGTGCGCGGCTACAGTTATCAACAGCTCGGCCCGCGCGACGTCGACGGCGACCCGATCGGCGGGCGAAGCCTCGCCGAATTCAGCCTTGAGGCCAGGATCCGGTTCAAGCAGTTCGGCGGCAATTTCGGGATCGTCCCGTTCATCGACGGCGGGACATTGACCGACACGGTGCGGCCCGATCTTCGGCAGTGGCAGTTCGGCGCCGGGCTCGGGGTGCGCTATTATTCGAGCTTCGGGCCGATCCGGGTCGATGTCGGCACCCCGCTCAATCCACGACCGGGCGACAGCCGGATTGCGGTCGCAGTGTCGCTTGGCCAGGCGTTTTAGCAATGGCCGACGTTGAGCCAGCCCGCCAGACCATCATTATCCGCAAGCATTGGTCGCGGCGGCTGCTCAACGAATTGCTGGCATTGCTCGCGGCGCTTCTACTGTTGCTTGTCGGCGGGCTGGTGCTGCTCGACACCGCGCCTGGCCATCGCTGGCTGGCCGATCGAATTGCAGGGCTTGAGACGGCGTCGGGATTGAAGATCGAGATCGGGCGAATCGAAGGCTCGGTATTCGGCAATTCGCATTTGAAGAATGTCCGCGTGTCGGATCAAAAGGGCGTGTTCCTGACCTCGCCCGACATATTGCTCGACTGGGCGCCGGGCGCGTGGATCGGCAATCGGCTGCACATCGACCGGATGGCGGCCGAGCGGGTGACACTGTCGCGGCTGCCGGCGCTGAAGCCGACCGGTCGCACCGGGCCGATCCTGCCCGGGTTCGATATCCATATTGGCCGGCTCGAAGTGAAGAGGCTCGAGCTTGGATCGGCGGTCACCGGGCGTCCGCGAGTCGGCACGCTGAACGGATCGGCCGATATCCGCCGCGGCCGGGCGCGGGTTCAGATTGATGCGGCGGTCAAGCATTTGGACCGCTTGCACCTGGCGATTGACGCCGAGCCCGACCGCGACCGGTTCGATATCGAGGCGCATGCAAGCGCCCCCGAGAACGGACTGTTGCCAGCTTTGTTCGGATCAAAGCGGCCATTGCTGCTCGACGTTCACGGCGACGGGCGCTGGACCCACTGGCGCGGCAAGGCGGCGATGCGGCTGTCGGGGCGGCCGGTCGCGGCGCTTGATCTGGCAGCGGATTCGGGACGCTACAGCCTGTCGGGCAGGCTTGCCCCCGCACCATTCCTCAAGGGGCGGCTCCAGCGCCTGACCAGCCCAGTCATTGCGGTCAAGGGATCGGGGACGTTCAAGAACCGGCTGCTCGACGGCGAGCTGCGGCTGTCGTCGCCGTCGATCCGGGCGGTGGCGCGCGGCGCGGTCGATCTGGGCGGCAATGCCTATCGCGGCGTTCGAATGGGGGTCGATCTGCTCCGGCCTACGGCGCTGTTCGGCAATATGCAGGGCAGGAATGTCCGACTTGTTTGGACACTCGACGGCGGCTTCGGACGCGCCAATTACGCCTATCGCCTGACCAGCCCGCAAGTGCAGTTTGACAACACCGGCTTCACTGATGTCCGCGCCGAGGGGCGGGGGACCGGATCGCCGTGGCCAATGCGCGTACCGCTCAGGCTGCAGGCACGCAGCGTGAACGGGGTCGGCGATATCGCGGGCGCGATCCTCGCCAACGTCAGGCTCGAGGGCATGCTCTCGGTGACCGACAAATTAGTCCGCGGCGACAATCTCAAGCTCACCAGCGACAAGTTGAGCGGCAAGGTGTCGCTGATGATCAACCTGGTCGACGGCAAGTTTGACATTGTCATTTCGGGCGGGCTGGCGCGCTACTTCATCCCGGGCATTGGCATCGTCGACGTCAAGAGCGACCTCCACGTTGTCCCCGGGCCCGACAAGAAAGCGCGCGTTGTCGGCAAGGCCGAGGCTTGGGTGCGGCGGCTAGACAATGATTTCTTCGCCAGCCTCACCGGCGGCCTGCCGCACATCACCACCGATCTTGAACGCGGCGGGGACGGCATCCTTCACTTCACCAACCTCCAGCTATTTTCGCCCAAACTTCGGCTGTCGGGATCAGGCATCCGCCGCCGCGACAAGACGTTCCACATCGAAGCCAACGGGCGGCAGGCCAAATATGGCGCGGTCAAGGTGATCCTCGACGGGCGGATCGAGCGGCCGCATGTCGAGTTGCTGCTGCCCAGCCCCAACCAGGCAATGGGAATCCGCGACATGCGACTGTCGCTCGTCCCGCAGGGTTATGGCTATGACTATCGCGCGAGCGGGGGATCGAAACTCGGGCCATTCACCTCGGTCGGGCGGATCCTT
>JBKJUB010000192.1:0-3998 GCA_046590765.1 Sphingomicrobium sp.
CATTGTCGCGTCAGCTAAAGGTCCAGCGGCGGTGGAGCCAGAAGGCCATCAGCGGGGTCAGCGCAATATTGGGGATGATCGGCCACCAAGTCGCCCCGCCCAGCCGATCGACCAATAACCACACCCAGAAACTGTTGAGCGCGTAGCCGATCACATTGACCGCGACGAAGCGCAATCCCATCGCCCCGTGGTCATCGCGCGTCCCATGGCCGGCAAAGCTGATCCAACCATGCGCGAAATAACCGACGATGACCCCGACGATCCACGCAATCGCGATCGCCACCAGCGGTGAGGTCGTCCGGGTCTCGGCCAGCGCGTAATAGATTGCTTGGCCGCCGGCAGTAATCGCCGCGCCGATGAGGGCGTAGCGGATCAGCTGGAGCAGGGCAGCGCGTTGTTCGGGATCGGCCAGCGCGCGTTGGATGCGGTTCTTCACCGTCTTGCGGCGGCTTCGATCTTGGCCTTGGCCATGGCGATCGGCTTGATCAAAGCGGTCGGGATCAGCCGCACGGCGGCGCGGCGCAACAGCCATTTGAAATCCCCGCCGATGGACAATGGCTGGTCGTCGGGTACCCGCGCCGCGAGCATCGCCTTGGACAGCCGCTTTTGCCCCGCAGCGTTGGCGTAAACGTAGCTGTTAAAGCGGTACCAGGCCATCACGCCGTCCTTGCCGACCAGTCCCGGGCGGACAAAATCATACGCCGTATAGCCGCGGGCGGCGAACTTTTTGCGCCAATATTCGGGCGGCTGCTCGTTGACATGATGCTCGCCGCCCTGGTGCGGGACTGCGGCGGAAAACAGGATTACGTCACCATGCGCGATGAGGTTTTCGACGAACAGATCGGCCTTGGCGCTGGGCAAATGTTCGGCGACTTCCAATGTCTGGACGAGGTCGAACTTGCGTTTGAGGTTCAGCGGCGTGGCAAGGTCATGGGCCAGAAAATTGCCCGCCGGGATCGCCAGTTGCGCGACCGTGACATAGTCGCCATCGACCGCTTTGACGTCCTTGACCCCAGCCGCGATCCACTCTGCCGCCCACGCGCCATGCCCGGCACCGATGTCGAGCAGGCTGCTAATGTTCATCTCTGGAAGCAGCAATCCAGCCACCGCGCGCGCCGACCGCCGCGACCCGGCATCGATATAATCGTAGAAATCGTGGTTATATTGATGCTCGATCATCGCGCCCGAACCCGCTTCTTGGCTTGCTGTTAAGTGCTGGCACGCTAGAGCGCGAAACTTAATTTAGTGCAAGGATGAGCGGTGCCCGATCGGCTTTTGACATTTATCGACCGGCATTGGCGTAGCTTGGCGTTGCTGTCCTGGGCACTGTTCGCCGCGTGGCTGATCTACAGCAAGTGGAACAACATCACCGGCTTCGTGCTCAGCGACACCGATGACAATATGCGGATGGCGCAAGTCCGCGCCTGGCTCAACGGCGGGCAGGGCTGGTACGAACTTCGCCAGTATAAACTGAACTTCCCGACCGGGGCGAACATCCATTGGTCGCGATTGGTCGATTTGCCGCTTGCCGGGCTGATCCTGCTTGGCCGTCAATTCACCACCGGGCCACAGGCCGAGCAATTCGCCATCGCGGTCGCGCCGTTACTGCCGTTCCTGGTGCTGATGTTTGCCTTGTCGCTGACCGTGCGCCGGCTGATTCACCCCGCAGCGTGGCCGCTGGCCGTCGCCTGCCTGTTCTTCGCCGGATCGGCGACCGGGCAGTTCGTACCGACGCGGATCGATCATCACGGCTGGCAATTGGCGTTCCTCGCGCTCGGGATATCGGGGATCGCCGACCCCAGGCGCGCGCGCGGCGGGATGGTGCTTGGAATAGCGTCAGCATTGTCGCTCAGCATTGGGCTCGAAGCGCTGATCTATATTACGCTGTCGGGCGGGGCGATGGTCTTGTTCTGGGTTGCCGAGCGCGATGAGCGGCGGCGGCTGGCAACCTATGCCGCGAGCCTCGCGGGCGGCACTTCGGTCGGCTTCCTGCTGTTTGCCTCTTACGCCAATCGCCTCCCGGTGTGCGACGCTCTGTCGCCGGTGTGGCTGTCCGATGCCTTGCTTGGCGGAGCATTGATGCTCGGGCTGGCGTGGTGGTCGCCGGCCAAGTGGCAGGCGCGGATTGTGGGCGCACTGGCGGCGGGGATGATCGTCGCCGCCTTCCACGCTTTGGCCTGGCCGCATTGCCTGTCGCGGCTTGAAGGGGTCAGCCCCGAAGTCACCAAATTATGGCTCAGCCACGTGCGCGAGGCGAGACCGATTTACCAGCATGGCTGGCGGATCGCGCTGATCATCCTCGCTTTGCCCGTCGCCGGGCTGGTCGGCTGGGGCGCGCTGGCTTGGCGTCATCGCGCCGAGCCTGACCTCTTGCGGCGGACGATCGGCGCCGGGCTGCCTGCGGCTGCGGCAGTCGGCCTGTTGTTCTGGCAGGTCCGCGTCGGCCCGGCATCGCAAGTGCTCGCCATCCCCGGCGCGGTGACCCTGGTCGCGATCCTCGCGCCAATGGCGTTCACTTCAAAGAACAGCGTCGTTCGGGTGGTCGGGACGGCGCTTGCCGTGCTGTGCGGGCTTGGCGCGCTGGTGCCGCTAGCGGTTGATTATATCGCCCCCAGCAAGCCGCAAACCGTGCGCGACAAGGTCATTGGCAAGGCCAATGCATCATGCCCGTCGATGCGCGCGATGCGCCCGGTGGCCAAGCTCCCGGCGGCGACGATCTTCACCTTCGCCGACTTGGCGCCGCGGTTGATCACCGTCACTCACCATCGCTCGATCATGGGCCCCTATCACCGCAATGGCGAAGCGATCGTCGATTCGATGATGCTATTCCGCGGCTCGCCCGACAATGCGCGGCGGCTGCTCGCCAAATATCACGCCGATTACCTGATGACCTGCCCGATGTTCAGCCAGGCGACGGTGTTCAGTTCCGAAGCGCCCAGGGGTTTCTACACCCAGCTCGAAAAGGGCCAGGTGCCGACGTGGCTCGAACGGGTCGATCTCGGGCCGACCTCGCCGCTCAAACTGTGGCGGGTGAAGCCCTAGCCCGCCAAGCCCGGCAGGCTGCGTTCCAGTCCGTCGAGCACGAATTGTGCGGCCAGTGCGGCGAGGATCACGCCGAGGATGCGAGTGATCATCGCTTCGAGCTTGGGGCCGATGAACGCCATCAACGGCCCGGCGGCGAGCAACGCGATCAGCGTCAGCACGATCACCGCCGTCATTGCGCCGAGCACCACCAGGCTCTCGGTCAGGCCGTCGGCGCGGGCGTTGAGCAACATCACCGAGGCAATCGATCCGGGGCCGGCGATCATCGGGATGGCCATTGGGAAGACGCTGATGTCGTCGGCCTCGGGGGTGCCGATAATTTCTTCGGCGCGTTCCTCGCGGCGTTCGGTGCGACGCTCGAACACCATGTCCAAGGCGATCATGAACAGCATGATCCCGCCCGCCAGCCGGAAGGCCGAGAGCGAGATCCCCATGTGGGTCAGCAATGCCTCGCCGAGCAAGGCGAAGAACAACAGGATCGACCACGCCACCAGGCACGATCGAATCGCCATCGCGCGGCGATGCTTGGTGTCGGTGCCCGCCGTCAGTGAGGCAAAGATCGGCGCACAGCCCGGCGGATCGACGATCACCAGCAGGGTGAGAAAGGCGGTGGTGAACAGGTCGGTCATTTGGCCTTCGCGGCGACCTTGTCCTCGATCACCATCTGGTAGCGCGCGCCATTCCATTGATAGACCCGCAGGCGGCGTTGCCCGCGCGGGCCGAGGTTGATCAGCCACGCCAGTGACTGATCCTTCGAATGCTGGCTCGTCGCCTGGATCACGCCGCTCGGCTTTCCCTTGCACGAGGCGATGAACGGCGAAATATCGCCGCCCTCGCCACGCGCAAATTTCTCGGGTTCGCCGGCATCGTAGATCCATTTCCACCCGCCATCGGCCTGCCGTTTCCAGATGGTGGTGAAATAGCCGACCGCCTTGCCATAGCCACGGACCCACGGA
>JBKJUB010000116.1:0-4677 GCA_046590765.1 Sphingomicrobium sp.
GTGATGTGCCTGCGCTACATCCTCGAGGAATTGACCGAGGAACAATTGATGGCGCTCAACAAGCAGGGCGAACTGCTCAACTGCGGCATTTCGGCGTTCGATTTCGACACCAATGACCCGCGCTTCGGTCGCCCCAGGCTCGCCATATGGAACCTCGCCGCGCCGATGGAGCAAGCCGGCGCGACCCAAACCTCCGCCCCCGACACCATGACCGGCTCGCGCTAGCTCTCGCTCTTCTCCAGCTCGTCACCCTCGAGCTTGACCACATGGATCACGTTGGTCGATCCGCTGATGGCGAACGGCACCCCGGCCATGATCACCATCCGCTCGCCCGCGCCGACCACGTTATGACGCAGCGCCATGCGCTTAGCCTTGCCGACCATTTCCTCGAAATTATTGACGTCTTTGGTGTGGATCGCGTGCACCCCCCACTGCAGCCCCAGCCGCCGCGCGACCTTCAATGACGCGGTCATCACCATGATCGGCACCGGCGGCCGCTCGCGCGCGATCCGCCGCGCGGTCGATCCCGACGACGTGTAGCAAACCATCGCCTTGGCATCGATCAGCCGGGCGATCTGCGCCGCGCTTTCGGACAGTGCGTCGGCGGTGGTCGCCTCGGCCGGGGTCTCGGTGAAATGGATCCGCGCCGGATAGACCGGGTCACTTTCCGCGCTTCGCCCGATGCGGTCCATCATCGCCACCGCTTCCAGCGGATATTGCCCCGCCGCCGATTCCGCCGATAACATGATCGCGTCCGCCCCGTCGTAGATTGCAGTCGCGACATCGCTGACTTCGGCGCGAGTCGGGGTCGGGCTGATGATCATCGATTCGAGCATTTGGGTTGCGACCACGACCGGCTTGCCGCGCTGGCGGGCGGCGGCGACGATCCGGTTCTGCATCGGCGGCACGTCCTCGGGCGGCAACTCCACCCCCAAATCACCGCGCGCGACCATCACCGCGTCGGCGAGGTCGATAATCGCATCGAGCTGCGTAATCGCGGCCGGTTTCTCGATCTTGGCCAGCAACGCCGCTTTGTCGCCGATCAGCGCGCGCGCTTCGGCCACGTCCTCGGGCCGCTGGACGAAGCTCAAGGCGATCCAGTCGACTCCCTGTTCCAACGCGAATTTGAGATCGCTGCGATCCTTGTCGGTCAGCGCCGGGATCGGCACTAGCACATCGGGGACGTTGACCCCCTTGTGATCCGACACCCGCCCGCCAACCTCGACCACGCACGCAATTTTGTCGGCCTCGACCGCGACCACCCGCAGCCGCACCTTGCCGTCATCGATCAGCAGCCGGTCATTCTTGCCCACGGCGGCGAACAATTCGGGATGCGGCAATTCGACTCGGTTGGAATCGCCCAGCTGCTTGTCCTGGTCGAGCACGAACATCTGGCCATTGCCGAGCATCGCTCCGCCGCCCTTGAACTTGCCAACTCGCAGCTTTGGACCCTGCAAATCGACCAGGATCGTAGTCGGCCGTTTGGTTTCGGCCTCCATTGCGCGGATGATGGTGATCAACTTGGCTTTGTCGGCCTGCTTGCCGTGGCTCATGTTGATCCGGAACGCGTCGGCGCCGCAGTCGAACAGCCCGCGGATCATCTTGGGCGTGTTGCTTGCCGGGCCAAGCGTGGCGAGGATGCGCACCTTGCGTGCGCGCGGATGAATGGTGGTCGTCACCAGCGCTGCCATAAAGCTTGTGCCGCCATGTTCAACCGGCTTGAGGCCGCCTGCCGCCTCGCCTAAGGCACCGCCAAACCAACCTCAGGAATCGGAGCAAACACCATGGCCGAAGGCAATGTCGCGGCGGACCAGCTGCGGCTGTTCATCGAACGGATCGAACGTCTGGAGGAAGAGAAAAAGAGCATGGCCGACGACGTCCGCGATGTGTACGCCGAGGCCAAGTCGAACGGCTATGACACCAAGACGATGCGCAAGATCGTCGCGCTGCGCCGCATGGAAGCCCATGTCCGCCAGGAAGCCGACGCCCTCCTCGACACCTATCGCAATGCCCTGGGATTGGCATAAGGTCGCGTCATGGCAGGTCATTCCAAATATAAGAACATTATGTACCGCAAGGGCGCGCAGGATAAGAAGCGCTCGGGCATGTTCTCCAAGCTGTCCCGCGAAATCACCGTCGCGGCCAAGATGGGCCTGCCCGATCCGGACATGAACCCGCGCCTGCGCGCAGCGATCAACGCCGCCAAGGCGCAGTCGATGCCCAAGGACAATATCCAGCGCTCGATCGACAAGGCCGCGCGCGGCGATGCCGAGACTTATGAGGAAATCCGCTACGAGGGGTTTGGCCCTGGCGGCGTCTCCTTGATCGTCGAGGCGCTGACCGACAATCGCAACCGCACCGCGACCAACGTCCGCACCGCCTTCGCCAAAAATGGCGGCAATCTCGGCGCCTCGGGCAGCGTCAGCCACGCCTTCGACCGCGTCGGCCTGATCAATTATCCCGCCACTGCCGGCGATTCCGAAAAGCTGTTCGAAGCCGCGCTTGATGCCGGTGCCGAGGATGTCAGCTCATCCGACGACGGGCACGAAATCTGGACCGAAATTGGCGCGCTCCACGAAGTCACCAAGGCACTTGAGCCAGCGCTTGGCGAGGCCGAAGGTGCCAAGCTCGCATGGCGACCGCAAGTCATGGTCGAAGTCGACGAAGGCGCCGCCGCGACCCTGTTCAAGCTGATTGACGCGCTCGACGATGATGATGACGTCCAGACTGTTTGGGGCAATTATGACATTCCCGACGACATCTTAGAAAAGCTCGGTTGATGTGGGGCTGGCTGGCGATCAAGGCGCTCGTTTCCGGCCTGATTGTCGCCGCCGTGTCCGAAATCGCGCGGCGCTATCCGACCACCGGCGCACTCGTCGCCTCGCTCCCGCTCGTGTCGGTGCTCGGCATGCTGTGGTTGTGGAACGACAAGCCTGACCGCACCAATATGGCGATCCACAGCGCCGCGACCTTCTGGTACGTGCTCCCCAGCCTGCCGATGTTTCTCGTTATCCCGGCCTTGCTGCGCGCAGGCCTGAACTTCCATTTGTCGATCGCGCTCGGTTGCCTCCTAACCATCCTCCTGTATCTCGCGATGATCGCCCTCGCCCCGCGCTTCGGCCTCAAGCTTTGACGATCATCCTCGGGCTTGATCCCGGGCTTGGAACCACCGGCTGGGGCTTGATCCGTGCCGAGGGCAACCGGCTGAGCCACCTCGCCAACGGCCAGCTCAAGACCAACCCCAAGGAGCCGCTCCCCGCGCGCCTCGCCCATCTCGCGACGATGCTCGAGGCGTTGATTGCCGATCATTCGCCCGACACCGCCGCAGCGGAAGAAATCTTCGTCAACAAGAACCCGCAAACGACGCTCAAGCTTGCCCAGGCGCGCGGTGCGTTGCTGATGATCGCCGCGCGCTCGGGCATGACCGTCGGCGAATATGCCGCGCGGCTGGTCAAGAAAGCCGTCGTCGGCACTGGCTCGGCGGAAAAAGTCCAGGTCCATGCGATGGTCCAGCGCCTCCTCCCCGGCGTCGCCATCGCCGGCCCCGACGCCGCCGATGCGCTGGCCGTCGCCATCACCCACGCTCACCACTTGGCGAGCGCCCGCTCGGGCCTTACGCAAGGCTCATGATCGCCCGCCTCACCGGAATCCTCGCCGAAACCCATGCCGACAGCGCGGTGCTCGATGTCGCGGGCGTCGGTTACCAGGTGCTAGCCAGCGCCCGCACGCTCGACGCGATCGGCCCGATCGGCGGCGAAGTGATGCTGCTCACCGAAATGCAGGTCCGCGAGGACAGCATGACCCTGTTCGCGTTCGGCACGGCGGGAGAACGCGAGAGCTTCCGCCACCTCACCAGTGTGCAGGGCGTCGGCGGCCGCGTCGCGCTCGCCATCCTCTCGGTGCTCGACCCGGCCGAACTTGCCGCCGCAGTGTCGCGCGGCGACAAGGCGATGGTCGCGCGCGCCAACGGCGTCGGCCCCAAGCTCGCGATGCGGATCGTCAACGAACTCGCCGGCAAGCTCGGCAACCCCGCGCTGGCCGCAACCGCCGGAACCCCGCTTGCCAAGGGAGGCGCCGCGCAGGACGCACTCTCCGCGCTCGCCAACCTCGGCTTCAAACCCGCCGACGCCAGCGCCGCGGTGGCCGCGGCGGTGGCAGATTTGGGCGACGGCGCAACCCTTGACGCATTGGTCAGGCTGGCACTGAGAAAGGCAGCTAAATGAGTGCGTCTGGAAATTGGGATTTTCACGGCGGCATTCCGGATGGGGCAAATTTCGAGATCGATGGCCTCAACGTTTGGCAGCACGAATGGCGTCCGACAGGCGAAATGGTCGAGCAGGCAACGCCCGCTTATCCCACCGCACCGTATAGATTCTCGATCTACGAAATGCTCAGTGATGGGAGAAGAGTTCGCTTTGGCGCAACTGAACTATCAAACAACATTTGGGGCTTTCTAACCATACGCTCATCAACATGACCGCCAACCCCGCCTCCTGTCGCTGCGGCCAGCTTCGTGCCACCGCCACCGGCACCCCGGTCCGCATCTCGGTCTGCCATTGCCTGAACTGCCAGAAGCGCAGCGGCAGCGCTTTCACCGCGCAGGTCCGTTTCCCAGTCGACCAAGTGACCGTCAGTGGCGAGGCCAAAACTTACACCGCCACCGGCGAAAACGGCGCG
>JBKJUB010000215.1:0-6849 GCA_046590765.1 Sphingomicrobium sp.
GTCTTCGCTGTCATTGACGCCGTCGCCATCCTTGTCGCGGCCGAGCATGCGGTCGAGCACGCCCGATGGCTTCTTGGTCGCCAGTAACGGCTCGCTGCTGCGGTCGTTGGTGACATCGCGATCGATCACCGGCACCGCTGCTGCGGCGGCGACTGGAGCGGCGACGGGGGCCACGACCGGCGCTGCGACCGGGCGCTCGCGCAGTGCCGCAGCGTGAATCTTCTCCTGCTCCTGCCAATCCTTTTCGGCGGCGACGTGGCGCGTCTCTAGCTCCTTGCGGCGATCGACCTCGGCATTGTAGCGGCCCTTCCACTTGCGGCCGCCGCCGGTGAACATGAACCCGCCGACCAACAGGCCGAGCACGAAAACCAGCGCGTAAATCACCACCTGATTGGGGTCGAAGTTGAGCATTTGAGCCTCCCTGAACTCTCATTTCGCACGATCAACCATTGGGTGCGCCGAACCGTTCCCAATAGCAAACCGCCGCCGCTCCTGAGAGCGACGCCGACTTCCCTCCAATAGCAAACCGCCGCCGTCCCGGAGGACGACGCCAAGCTCTTCCAATAGCAAACCGCCGCCGTCCCGAAGGACGACGGCGGCTTCCCCCCACCAGGCGGCTAGCGCCTAGCTGTTGACGAAATTGTCGCTGATCGAGCAGGCCGCCGGGCCAAGAATAACGACGAACAGCACCGGCAGAATGAACAGGATCAACGGAACGGTCATGATCGCGGGCAGGCGCGCTGCTTTTTCCTCGGCGCGCATCATCCGCTCGTTGCGGAATTCGGCCGACAGCACGCGCAATGCGGACGCCAGCGGCGTACCATATTTCTCGGTCTGGATCATGGTCGTGACGACGCCGCGAACTGCCTCGAGATCGACCCGGGTAGCAAGATTCTCGAACGCGTGACGGCGTTCGTTGAGGAAGCCGAGCTCGATCGCGGTGAGGCCGAATTCGTCCCCCAGTTCAGGGTAAGCGCGGCCCAGTTCGCGGGCCACGCGGCCGAAGGCGGCATCGACGGTCAGCCCGGCCTCGGCGCAGATCACGAGCAGATCGAGCGCATCGGGAAGGCCCTTGCGGATCGCATGACTGCGCTTCTTGACCTTGTTGCCGAGCCACAGGTCGGGCGCCTTATACGATCCGATCAGCGCGAGCGCGGTTGCCGCATAGCGTTTGAACGCACCCCAGTCGGGATAGGCGTCGAACACGTACAGTGACAGGATGACGCCGCCGCCGATGACCAACGGCATGACGAACTTGGCGAGAATGATGAAATAGGCCAGATCCTTGGTCCGGATGCCGGCCTGGAGCAGGCGCATCTGGGTCTTTTTGATCTGGTCGTCCTGGAGCATCTTGAAATTGAACAACAAGCCGCGGACCTTGTCGGCCGCCTGGTTCTTGTTGGTCAGTTTCTTGCGCTTGTTGGTCGACGCGACGATGCCCGCCTTCAATTGCTCGCGGCGTTCGTTGAGCGCCTTCACGCGGCGCGCCATCGGGTCCTTGACGGTGGTCGCGGCGTAAATTGTGGTCAGCACCGCCATCGTTGCAACCGCGCTGAGCATGGTTGCAACCCAGATGACGTCGACGCCGAGGAGGGTGGGGCCAGGAGCCTGCATCATGTAATCCCTAAATCTCGAAGTTGACCATCTTGGCCATGATGAACACGCCAATGCTCATCCACACCAGGCCGCCGATGCCGGCCACGATCAGCCGCTGATCGACGAAGAAGTTCGTCATATATTCGGGGTTGATCATGTAGACGAGAATGAAGACGATGAACGGCAGCGAGCCGACGATGATCGCCGAGGCCTTCGATTCCGAACTCATCGCGCGGATCTTGAGCTTCATCTGCGCGCGCTTGCGCAGCACGTCGGCGAGGTTCGACAGAGTCTCGGCTAGATTGCCGCCGGTCTCGCGCTGGATCGCCAGCGTGATCACGAAAAACTGGAATTCGGCAGTCCCCAGCCGGTCGGCGGTTTCCTGCAGCGCATTGTCCATCGTCCGGCCGATCTTCATGCGGTCGGCAACGGCGCGAAATTCGAGCCCGACCGGGCCGGGCATTTCGGTCGCGACGATACCTAGGCACTCGGTGATCGGAAGCCCCGAACGGAGCCCGCGAACCATCAGTTCGATCGCATCGGGAAAGTTGGAGTTGAACTTCTTGAGCCGCCGAACGATCATCTTGCCGACCACCAGGTGCGGCAGCCCGAGCCCGACGAACAGGCCGAAGACCACCGCCAGCAGCAACGGCGCGCCTTTCATCAACAGCAGCGACGCGACGCCAGCCATCAAGCCGACTGAGATCATTGCATATTTGCCCAGCGAGACGGATTTGCCGGTCTGGTCGAGCCGTTTGCGAAGCAGCGCCGGCTTCGGCACCAAAGTCGCGAAAATGCCGTCGATCTTGGTGTTGCGCGCGGACAGCAACTTGCGGATCTGGGCCTGCGCGTTGGCGGTCATGGTGTCGCCATGACGTTCCTTGAGCAATTCCAGCCGGCGCTTGACGGCCTTCGATGCCGACGGTCCGCTAAGCGCCATATAGCCGAGCGTAAGAACGCCCAGGACACCCACTGCAATGAAGATCGTGACAAGCATCGTCGGTCCGTCCAATTTCTGCCGGGGGAGGGCCGCGTGGCTCGCCCGCCGACTTGGTTTGTTACGCCGCCTTTGGCTTCGACAGCATCGACTTCAGGCTGTTGACCAACGTCTTGGACGCTGTCGGACCATTGTCTGCGGCACCGTCTTCGCTGGCATGGCTGAGCACCATGTTCGACAAAGTCGCGAACGGCGCGGCCATCTTGCCTGAGGCAACTTCGGCCATCGGCTTGCCAAGCTTGGCGGCCTGGGCGGCGACCTTGCCATCGTCGGGAAAGACGATGTCGATACCGCGTTCGATCGACTGTTCGAAATCCTTCTTGCTGATTTCCAGCGCGCCGCCCGATGGCATGCGGTTGGTCACCACAATCACCTTGGTCTGCGGCGCATTGGCCTTGAGCCAGGCGAGGATCCGAATCGTGTCGCGGGTTGCCGCCAGGGTCAGCTCACTGACCACTACCGCGACATGCGCGTCATGGACCAGGTGCGGGAACTGGATCAGCATGTGCCGTGGCAAATCGAGCACCGTCGACTCGAAGGCGTTGCGCATTTCTTCCTGCAACTGGAAGAAGGCGCTGCCGTCGGTCAGCAACGGGGTGTTGATCGGCGCTTCGGCCGACAGCACGCTCAATTTCTCATTGGCCCGAACCATTGCCCGTTCGATGAACAGGCCGTCGATCCGGCTTGGATTTTCGATCGCGTCGGTCAGCCCCCGGCCCGGCTCGAGGTCGAGCGCCAGCGCGCCGGTCCCGAAATGGACGTCGAGGTCGAGCAAGGCAGTCGAGCGCTCGGCCTTTGCACCGAGCAGCCAGGCAAGGCTGGTCGCGATGGTCGACGCACCAACCCCGCCACGGACGCCGATGACCGCAGTCATGACGTGCGGCTTGTCAGCCTGCGCTTCGCCGCGCGGGCCGGACAGGATCGACTGGGCATGCGCAAAGGTGTCGCGCAATTGGTCGACCGTGAACGGCTTGAGCAGATAATCGTGGATCCCGCTGGCGACGAGGTCGCGGTACAAGCGGACATCGTTGACCTGGCCGGCGGCAATGACGATCGTTCCCGGCTCGCAAACTTCCGCGAGCGCATTAATGTCATTGAGCGGATCGGCCGATTCGCTGAGGTCGACGAACAGGATGTTGGGGCTGGCGGAAACGGACAGCGACTGGACCGCGTTGCGGAGCCCACCCTTGTTGACCTTTTCGGGCGACCAGCCGTGCTCGACTGCAACCGGCCGAAGCATATCGGCGGTGGCATCGTCGCAGACGAAGGCCGTGAACGGATCGCGGAGGCCCGCGCGCGCCTGGAACGGAGCGTTCATCACTAGTTGCCCTTCTTCGTGTTGATTTCGATCAGGCCGTTTTCACCGGTCGGCCTGGCGTTGCGATAGGAGCGGATGGCGCGGCTGGCGGTGTCGGCATCGCCGATCCCGCTGCCGTCGCGACCCCACACCAGATCGTTGGGATCGGCGATCATCGCGGCCAGGTTGGTATTCACCCCGCAGCCGTAATTCGACATGCTGTGGTTGGCGAAATTGGGTTGCGATTGAACGCGCCAATTGGGGCAGTTGGGGACGCTCGCGCGGGTCCGGCTGACCACCACGCGAACCGCGCCGGGGGCAACTATTCCAGCGCTGACCGGCGCGCCGTTGCTGACCAGCATTCCGAACTGTCCGGCAACCCGGGCGACGTCGGAGCGCGCCGCATCGGCATAAGCGCCTTCGACGAATACCCGGTCGCCATAGCCAAGGTCGAGGCCGCGGAACCAGGCGTCGAGCCGACCCTGCTCGCCGGGGGCCAGCGATCCGTCCGGAGCAACGGCGTCGAATGCATAATCCGACCTCGTCACCACCGGCACATTGACCGATTCAAGCCCGCGTGAGGCTTCATTGCCTTTGTCGCCAGCCAGTGCCGGACCCGCGAGGGTCGTCGCCAGCAGCGCGATCATCAAGTTGGTGCGCATCATACGATCCTTCTTCCTGGCGATTACATCTTGAACCCGGGCGCGGCCGAAGCCCCGCTCGGTGGAGCGGCGGCGGCGGATGGTCCCGAAACCCCGGTGTAGGTCTTGTTGAGGAATACCCGCTGCGCATCGCTCGGCGCTCGGTAACCATTGGTCGGCAAGGCCAGCTGACCCGACACCGGACGCACCAGATAAGGCGTGACGATGATCACCAGCTCGGTTTCCGACCGCTTGAACTTGGTCGAGCGGAACAAGGCGCCGATGATCGGCAGATCGCCTAGGAACGGTGCCTTGGTGACATCATTGGTGTTGGCGTTGCGAAGCAGCCCGGCGATCATGAACGACTGGCCCGAACCAAGCTCGACGGTCGTCTCGGCGCGACGCGTGGTCAGCGCCGGCACGTTGAAGCCGTTGAGGCGGATGGTGCCTTCGTTCGACAATTCGCTGACCTCGGGGCGGACGCGCATCGAAATGCGGCCGTCGGCAAGGACGATCGGGGTGAAGGCCAGGCCGACACCATATTGCTTATACTCGATGGTGATCGAGCCAAGGCTCTGCGATATCGGCACCGGGAATTCGCCGCCCGCAAGGAAGCTTGCGGTTTCGCCCGAAAGCGCGGTCAAATTCGGTTCGGCAAGCGTCGTCACCAGGCCGTCGGTTTCGGCGAGATCGAGCGACGACAGGATGTCGAGGCCGAGCAGCTTGCCGGCTAAACCGAGCGTGGTTCCGGTCGCTGCAACGTTGAACGACTTGGGGACGCCCGGCGTGGTGCCAACCCCGGGCGTACCGAAGGTGCCGGGCGAGCCTTGCCCGATCCCGAACTGGAAGCCGCTGCTGCCATCGCGGCTCAGCAGGTTGAACCCGATCTGCTTGACCAGGCTGCGGTTGACCTCGGCGATCTTGACGCGGAGGTTGACCTGCAGCGGGGTGGCCGAGCGAAGGCGGCTGACCACCTGCGTGCCGGTCCCGACATAAGCCTGGACCAGGCGCTGTGCTTCTTCGACATCGCCCGGCGAAGCAACCGTCCCGGTAAGCAGGATGAGGTTGTTCATCGGCGTCACCTGGACGGCCGCATCGGGCATCGCCAGGCGCATCATCTCGTCGAGCGAGCCGGTGTTGCTGCCGACGCGAACGTTGGCTGCATAAGCCACCTTGCCGCCCGCGGTGGTGGCATAGATGGTCGTCTCGCCACTGCGCTTGCCGAACACATAGAGCTGGGTCGATGAGCGCACCTGGACGTCGGCGATCTGATCGTTGGCGACGAACACATCGGTCATCGGCGCCGACAGCCGGACGAGAGTCCCGGTGCCCTGGCTCAGGTTGAGCGTTTCCGACGGCCTTGCGGCGACCGGTCCGGCAATGGCCGGGGCAGCGGCGGTGACACTGCTCAGGCCAAGGGCCAGAGCGGCGATCGCCGTACCGAGGCGAGCTCGGTTGCGGATGTTGGTGCTGGTCATCTTAAAGAGCTCCCACCGGAACAACGGTCACAGTATTGCCGCGCGACACCCGGACCGACGGTCCGGCGCGTTCGCCACCAAGGCCACCACGAATGGCCCCGGCAAGGTTATTGACGGCCCGCACGCGCTCGTCGCCACCGCCGTCGACACGGGCAGGGACGGTCCGGCGCTGGAAGCGCGAGACATCACCGCCGGTGCTATAGGTCGTGTTGGTATCGATCGGACGGTTGGCCACCGCGAGCAGCAGCTGACGCTCCTGGCCTGCTGAGGTACCCGCAGGCACCTTGACTTCGCCGCTGGCGACAGCCCGCTCGAGTTCGGCAGTATTGTCGGCGATCGAGCGAAGCGACAGCGACAGGCTGCCGAGCGATTGCGCAACGGCAATCTTTTCGGCGAGGCGCGGGGTGGCCTCGATCGTCACGGTCGACGACACCTTGGGCTGAGTCTTGCCTTCTTCGTCCTTGCCGTCGATCCGCTGATCGGTGGCGAGCACGCGCAGGTTGCGAACGATGGTTTCGGACACGCGCAGCGGCGGTCCATCGCCGCCACCGCGGACTTCCTGGGTCAGAACCATGTCGACCCGGTCACCCGGGAAGACGAAGCCGGCGACACCGCTAGTAACCGAGACGGGGACCGTGACAGCGCGCATCCCTGGCCCGAGCGCCGCGGCAAGGAAGCCGCGATCGTTCGGCCCGACAAGGGCGCCGCGAGTGACTGGCTGGCCAGCAGTGATCGGGTTGCGAACCACGGTGCCGAGCAATTTGCTGATGTCCGCGTCAACGCCGCCTTCGACGTAATAGGCGTTCTGCATCATCTCCTTGGGCCACTCCTGGAAGGTGA
>JBKJUB010000217.1:0-20428 GCA_046590765.1 Sphingomicrobium sp.
GGCCGCTTTTCCATTCGCCAGGCTTCGTCGCCGCGCAGGCCGGGATCCCGTTTTATCTAACTACACAAAGACGCAGCGGGACCCCTGCCCTTCGGCCTCGCCGCTTTCGCGTTCACCGAAAACGGCCGCCGGGCGAACCTCATCGGCGACATGGTCGAAAGCGGGATGGTGGGCGTGAATACCTTCGCCATTTCCGGCGCCGACACGCCGTTCGGCGGGGTCAAGGATTCAGGCTTCGGCTCCGAAGGCGGGAAAGAGGGGCTGGAAAGCTACCAGGTCGTCAAGGCGATCCACCAGGCCTGATGCCTTCCCGCGAGGGCACGGAAGCCGCTCCCGTTTTGCGAGCCAGCGCTGTTCCAGGTCTCAAATCGCGGGGATGCCGGTTACACTTGCCTCCGAACCGGTCCCGGAACAACCGCAGTGCGATGCCCGTTATCCCATCAGCCGTGACTGCGGACTGCGCGGTCGCGTGGGCTCTGGAAACAGGAGAATCTTATGCGTAAATTCATTGCACCCTTGCTGGTGATGACCGCTCTTGGCGCTTGCAACACGGTGAGGGGCGTGGGCAGCGATGTCGCGTCCGTCGCCAACGCGTTCGATCCGAACACGACCTATGCCGCCTGCGGCAGTTACGGCACAATGGACAGAAATGCCGATGGCCGCATTTCCCGAGCGGAATATGACGCTTATCGCACCGGCGCTTATGGGTCATGGGACGCCAATCGAGACGGGCGGATCAGCCGCGCCGAATATTCCAATTGCTGGTACGGCGGCGGCTTCTACGACAAATATAACCGCGCCGCGTACGAGCCAAGCTACACCGTGTTCGACACCAACCGCGACGGCTATCTAAGCTCGAGCGAATATTACAATGCGCAGGCTTACGCCGCTTATGACCGCAACCACGACGGGATCATCGACAGCAGCGAATGGCCCTGGTGACGCTGGCCAATTGAATGAGCGATGGCGGGCGCGGCGGAGGATCTCTCGCCGCGCCCCCTCCTCCATCGGCGAGGTGTCGCGATGCTTGCCTTCGCCAGGGAAACAAGCGGCTTTCAATGTAGGATTTCGTCTGCCAGCCTCAGCCCGCACGACTCGTTGTGCCGGCTTCCTTCGACAGGCTCAGGACATGCTTTCACAGCGTCAGCGAAAACACCCCGATTCCGCCGCCCAACCGCGAATTCGCGCGGTTTGCGGCGTTTCCGGTGCGCGATTTGGGTGATTTCGTCGTATATTTGCGGCGTCACTGGCGAGTTTCTGCGAAAAATAGGACAAATGGTCGATCAAGCTGGGTCTTTTGCGACCTTTGCGGCTTTACGCGTGCCCGCCCGCCGCCCCGTCCCGGCCCCGTCCCGCCCGCTCCTGCAGGACGTGGCGAAAAATCCCAACACTCGTTGCGGCGCGCCACGCCGGCGCCGACCAACCGCCTGCCCGGTTCGACCAACGCCTTGGAAAAGCGCCACTTCGCCCTTTTGGCACGGACATTGCTCCCTATCTAGCATCATCGTCCCACAGGAGCTTATGCATGACCGCCGACACGCTTTCCCCGATCCGCCGCCCGCACACCATCCTTGGCGTGTGCGAAGCGCTGGGCGATGATTTCGGGTTCAACCCGCTCTACCTTCGCATCGCCTTCGCGGCGGGGCTGTTCTTCAGCGCGACATACGTCATCGGGGCCTATCTCGCGCTTGGTGCGATCATCGCCGTGTCGCGGTGGATTGCGCCGATGCCAAGTGAACAGCCGGTCGCGGCGATCGTCGTTGTCGAAGAGGAACAGCCGCTCAAGCTCGCCGCCTAGCGCGGGACGAGCATCACGCCATCGACATTGCCGGCGGGGGCGTAGCGGCAGACGAGCACGTCCCACCGCCCCGCACTGGCCAGGCCGCAGCCGACGCGGCTGGTCGATGGCCACACCATCTGGGTGAAATGGCCGACATCGGCCCAGTTGCGGGTGCGGCTGACCGCTGGGAAAAGCCCGGGGCGAAAGTGGCGTTTCTCCGCTGCCCAGGCTTCGGCCATTACCGCGTAGGAGTAGCCGCCGCGCGTGCCCATCCACAGATTCTCGCCTTGGCCCGGCCGATTAGCCTTCGACGAATGCTGCAGCCTTCCGATCCGGGCCAATTCCCGTGCATAGTGCGCCGCTTGCGCCGCGACGGCCGGGTCCCAGCTTACGAATGGCACGCCAAACGCCCGCCGCTCGCGGTTGTGAACGATCACCATGGCTTGCGGCAGCGACTGGTCGCTGGTGAGTGCGGATTGCGGCGGTTCGCGGAGCGGGGCGCATCCCGCGACAGTCCCGGCGAGGGCCAGTGACAAGCTAACCCTGCGCATCTCGCGATCGCTGGAGATAATAAGGCAAAGACGCTTTCATCCCGGCTGCAATATCGAACTGCGGGCGAAAACCGAGCAGCCGCTCTGCCTTGGAGATATCGGCTTCGCTGTGCCGCATATCGCCGGGGCGAAACTCGCCATAGGCCGGCTGGCGATCATAATGTACCTGATGCTCGGCAAGCCCATCCCGGATCAGCCCGAACAAGGTGTTGAGGCTGGTCCGCCCGCCGACCGCGACATTGTAGATTTCGCCTTGCGCGTCGTCGGGCGCCAGCGCGGCGAGGATGTTGGCCTGGACAGCGTTGGCGATGTAGCAAAAGTCGCGGCTCGTCTCGCCATCGCCGTTGATCTGCACGACTTCGTCGGCGAGCATCGCGTCGGCCCATTTGGGGATCACCGCAGCATAGGCACCGCCCGGATTCTGGCGCGGCCCGAAAACGTTGAAGTAACGCAGGCCAGTCGCCTTGTAGCCAAAAGCCTGCGCGTAAACCCCGGCGTAAATCTCGTCGATCAGCTTGGTCGCGGCGTAAGGCGACAGCGCGCGGCCGATGCGGTCCTCGCGCTTGGGCAAGGTCGGGTCATCGCCATAGGTCGAGCTTGACGCGGCATAGACGAACCGCCCGACCTCGGCGCGGCGCGCGGCATCGAGCAGATTGATGAAGCCGGTGACATTGCTGTCATGACTGGCCAGCGGATCGGCCATCGAGCGCGGGACAGAGCCAAGCGCGGCTTGGTGGAGGATGACGTCGACGCCTTGAACGATGCTCTCGCACATTTCGCGATCGCGAATGTCGCCGGTGACGAAGGTGAATCGCCCCGCCGCGCCGGGAACGGCGGCCACCGCCTCATCGAGGTTGCGCTGGAAGCCGGTTGAGAAATTGTCGAGTCCGACCACTTGCTGGCCGTGGCGAAGCAAGCTCTCAACCAGGTTCGAACCGATAAAGCCCGCTGCGCCGGTCACCAGCCAACTCGACGAACGTCCGCCTAAAGTGTGCGCAATCTTGTCTTCGCCTACGTCCGTCATTGGTACCCCGTCACAATCATTCGCGTGGCCCCTTCATAGAGCGGCAGATGCGGGGCGCAATGCGTTGCAATATGCCACTCGCACTTGCGCGATCGGGCGGTTAAGCAGGGGCACGCAATGAGGAGCCACCATGTCCCTGCCCGCCATCTTCGACACGCTTCGGCTCCCGGTTATCGGCGCGCCCTTGTTCATCATTTCGCACCCGGCGTTGGTGATCGCTCAGTGCAAGGCGGGGGTGGTCGGCAGCTTTCCCGCCTTGAACGCCCGGCCGCAAAGTCAGCTCGACGAATGGATCCACCAGATCACCGAGGAGCTTGGCGCATGGGATCGGGATAATCCCGACCAGCCCGCAGCGCCGTTCGCGGTCAACCAGATTGTCCATCGCTCGAATGACCGGCTCGAAGATGACATCGCCACCTGCGCCAAGTGGAAGGTGCCGATCACGATTACCTCATTGGGCGCGCGAGAGGATCTCAATCATGCGGTGCATGCGTGGGGTGGAATCACCATGCACGACATTATCGATGACCGGTTTGCGCGCAAGGCAGTCGAGAAAGGCGCTGACGGCTTGATCGCGGTTGCCGCCGGGGCTGGCGGGCATGCCGGCAAATGGTCGCCGTTCGCCTTAATCCAGGAAATCCGCCAATGGTTCGACGGGCCGCTGGCGCTGTCAGGGGCGATTGCAACCGGCGGTGCGGTGTTGGCGGCGCAGGCGATGGGCGCCGATTTGGCCTATATCGGCTCCCCCTTCATCGCCACCGACGAAGCCCGCGCTGAAGATGATTATAAACAGGGTATTGTTGAAGGCGGCGGCGCCGACATCGTCAATTCCAACCTGTTCACCGGGATCAATGGCAATTATCTGCGCGCCTCGATCGCCGCCGCCGGGCTCGATCCGGATAATCTCCCGCAGGCCGGGCCCGAGGCAATGAACTTCCAGTCGGCTACCGGCGCCAAGGCATGGCGCGATATTTGGGGTTCGGGCCAGGGTATTGGCGCGGTCAAGGAAGTGGTGCCGACCGCCGATATGGTCGCGCGGCTAACCAGCGAATATGCGGCAGCGAAAGCGCGGACCGCTTAGGCAAGTAACTCGAGCTTGGCCCGCCAAGCATCGGGCAACGTGGTTGGGCGGCGACTGTCACGACCGACGTAAACGTGGGTGAAATGGCCTTGCGCGGCGGGCGTTGCGTCCCCTGCGGCGAAGATGCCAATGCGGTAGGTGACGCTCGATCCGCCGAGCCGGTCGACCGCAAGGCCGACCTCGACATCGCCCGGGAAGCTTAATGGCGCGAAGTAAGTGCAGCCGGTTTCGACGACGAGCCCGATCGGGTCACCGTGGGTGATGTCGAGCAGCCCGGCACCGACCAGCAAGACATTCACCGCGCTGTCGAACCATTGGTAATAGACCGTATTGTTGACGTGGCCATAAGCGTCATTGTCCGACCAGCGCGTGGTGATCCTGGTGAAGTTGCGATAGGCATCGCGGCCGCGCGGATCGGGGCGGCTCACCAGGCCGCCTCATACAGCCGCGCCGCGTCGGCCTCGTCGATCGCGCAAGGATTGTTCACTAGCAGCCGCGTCTGCTTCATCGCCTCGCGCGCCAGAGCAGGGATGTCGCTGCGCTCGATGCCGTGATCGCGCAGGCGCGGTTTTAGGCCGCTATCGATCACCATCTTGTCGAGTGCATCGATCAGGCTGGCACATTTCGACTGGCTACCCTGCCCCGCGCAATCGGGGACCAGAATCTCGGCCAGCTCGGCATAATGATCGCGCCCGGCCTCTGCATTATGCTGCAGCACGTGGCGCAGCATCAGCGCGTTCGACAAGCCGTGCGGCAAATGGTGCAAGCCGCCGAGCGGGTAAGCCAGCGCATGAACGCCGGCCACGGGCGCATTGGAGAAGGCCACCCCCGCCAGATGCGCGCCAAGCAGCATCGCCGAGCGTGCGGCCAGGTCATTCGGATGCTCGCACGCGCGGATCAAGTTGGCCGACAGCAAGCGCAGCGCCTCGCGCGCGAGCGCATCGGACAGCGGGTTCTTGAGGCGTGCGGACGTGTAGGCCTCAACCGCGTGAACCATTGCGTCGATCCCGGTCGCGGCGGTGACGTGACGCGGCAGGCCGGTGGTGAGCGTCGGGTCGAGGATCGCGATGTCGGCGGTGATGGCGCGCGCATTGACTGCCAGCTTGGTCCCGCCCTCGACGGTGATGACCGAGATTGGGGTTGCTTCGGAGCCAGTGCCGGCGGTGGTCGGCACGAGCACCAGCGGGAGCTTGGGGCCGGTCGCGGTTTCAACCCCCCAGATCGAGTCGATATCGTCGCCCGAGCCAAGCAAATAAGCGGCCAGCTTGGCGACATCCATCGGGCTGCCGCCCCCGAAACCCACGACCGAAGTGACGCCCGCCGCGCGTCCGGCCTCGACTGCGGCGAGCAATGTCGCTTTCGACGGATCAGCCTCGACCGCGCTGAACAGGGTGACGGGGCGGGCATGCTCAAGCTCGGCGATCCACGGCGCGGCGAGTCCGAGCTCGATCAGCTTGTCGTCGGTGACCAGCAGGACTGGGCCATCGGGTAGCAACCCCGAGAGTTCGGCCGCTCCGGTCGCGGTTGCAATAATTCGTGGGCCGTAGGTGAACGTGAAGGGCTGCATGGCGCGCAGCCTAGGGCGTCACAGGCCTCGGTTCCAGACCAGGTCGCGTTCCAGGCGCCCCATTAGTGCACGCGCCGGGCTCTGGATCGGTTCATCGTCGAGCTGGCCCTGATCGAGCCGTTCCAACCGCGCGTACAGGTCCGAGCTCGCATGGATCAGCCGCTGCGCCGCTGCGGGCATCTGCACCACTACCTTCGAGTTGCTGGTGGTGGCGTGGCCAAGCCGTCGTTCGGGGCGGCGGCCGTCAATCTGGTGTAGCTCGCCGGTCTCGATTGCGCGCTGGGTCAGCAGCCAGGCGACGATGTGCATGATCCGCGTCGTCACCTTCAACGATTCGCAGGCAAAGCCAACCCGAGCGAAGGGTTCGAGCGTCAATCGTTCATCCTTGCCAATGTCGTCGAAATAAGCGCGTGCTTCATCCGCCAGCACCATCGCTTCGGTGTACAAGGCATCGACCAGGCGCGGGGTAATCCGCGCTTCGGGGCCAGGAGGGTCGAACGAGTCGTTCATATCGCTATGTTCTGCCACGTTACGGTGCCAGTTCAAACGCCTAGAATGGTTAGCAGGGTATCAGTCATGCTGCCCGTCCCGATGTGGCACGGCTCAGGCAAGGATGTCGGGGACGATCTTGTCATTTAACTGGGCGATCTCGTCCTTGAGCATTAGCTTGCGCTTCTTCAGTCGCGCAATCTCCAGCTGATCGGCCGATCCGGCGGCGAGAAGCGCCTCGATCTCCTCATCGAGCAACCGGTGTTCGGTCTTCAACAACTCGAGGATTTGGCGCGGATCGTCGTCGTTCATCGCCGCGACTTAGCCGACGCGAGGGCCAAGGTCACGTAGGCGTGGATCCGGCGATACGCAGCGCAATCGCGACGGATGGAGTCGACGGGGCGCGACAAGCCGCATGATTCGTGTTTTATTGTTTCGGGTCACTTTCACTACAATGGAAAGGAACGCGTCCGATGGATCAGGGTCACCTCGACTCGCTCGAGAATAAGCACGCCTCACTGGAAGCGATGATCGACGAAGAGGAGCATCGCCCCCACCCCGACGACATCAAACTGCACCAGCTCAAAAAAGAGAAATTACGCGTCAAGGACGTGATCACCGGCCACTAGACAGCCGGTTTTTTTGTGCGTGTCATGTGGCGGGCTGTGACGCCCGCCGCCTAATCCAACCGCTTAACCTGTCCGCTCAATCGTCGCGTGAAACGCGCTCGATCCGCTCATGCTTTTCCTGCGCTTCGAGAGTCATGGTGGCGATTGGCCGCGCTTCGAGACGCGCCAGCGAAATCGGGTCGCCAGTGACATCGCAATAGCCATATTCGCCATCGAACAAGCGGCGCACCGCAGCATCGATCTTGGCGATCAACTTGCGCTGGCGGTCGCGGGTGCGAAGCTCGATCGACCAATCGGTCTCACTCGACGCACGATCGGCCATGTCGGGCTCGCGCAGCGAATCGACCTGGAGCTGCGCCATGGTGGCGCGCGATTCGTCGACAATCGCTTCCTTCCACGCCCGCAGTTTGGCGAGGAAATAAGCCCGCTGATGCGCACTCATAAACTCTTCGCCTTCCGACGGACGATAGTCGTCGGACAGCATCAACTGATCGAATGTAGGTTGTTCCGACCCGTAAAGGTCCTTCAATGCGGTCGCCATACATACCTCCCCGATACGCGTCGCCGCCGTATCCGAGACCGCGCAACCGGTATCGGTCGGAGGCAAGAAAACTAAACTTTCCCGTTACTTGAACGGGTCGGTCGGCAATCCCCAAGCGGCCTCTAGTTAAAAGGATTCAGCTTAACAAGGACTGACCGAACAACTCGCCAGTTTATTTGCCTATGTTGCCCAATGAACGCAGCAGCCTGTGCGGGATTGGCACTGCGACTGGTTTTCGAGCATAGGCGCCGCAATGCGGATCCTGATCACCAACGACGACGGCATCGACTCGCGCGGCATTGCGCTGCTCGAGCAAGTAGCGACGAGCCTGTCTGACGACATCTGGGTCGTCGCGCCGAACGAAGAGCAGTCGGGGACTGGTCATTCGCTGACGCTGACGCAGCCGGTGCGGTTGAGGAAACATGGCGAGCAGCGTTATTCGGTCAGCGGGACCCCGACCGATGCGGTGATGATGGCACTGGCGCATCTGATGAAGGACAGCCCGCCCGACCTGATCCTGTCAGGGATCAACCGCGGCGCGAACCTGGCTGAAGACGTGACTTATTCGGGCACGGTTTCGGCAGCGATGGAGGGTGCGCTGGCCGGGGTGCCGTCGATCGCGCTGAGCCAAGCCTATGCCAAGCAGGGTTTGGGCGCGAGCGTGCCATTTGGCTCGGCCGAAGCGTGGGCGGGCCGCGTGCTCGCCGAGCTGGTAGCGGTGCCGATGGAGCGCGGCACGCTGATCAACGTCAATTTCCCGGCGATCGCGCCCGACACGGTCAAGGGCGTGCGCGTTTGTCGACAGGGATTTCGCGATTATGGGCGGCTGCGGATCATCGAACGGCAGGATCCGCGCGGTTTCCCTTATTTCTGGTTCGGGCTGGCGCCGACGGTCGAGACCCCGGGGCATGTGACCGATTTGGAGAGCATCGCCGACGGGTATGTGACGGTTACGCCATTGCATCTTGATTTGACCCATGAGGCATCGCTGGCGGGATTGAGCGAGCGCTTTTCCTAAGCGGCCTGCTCGTCGAGCCACGCCTGGAACATCAGGATCGACCAGATCGCTGCTGTAGAATCGCGGCGACCGCTCAAATGATCCGCCCAGCGCGCCTTGACGATGGCCGGATCGAACCAGCCCTCGGTCGCGAGGCGTCGAGAATCGAGCAAATCCTCCGCCCAGTCGCGTAACGGGCCCTTGATCCATTCCCCGACCGGCACTGCGAACCCCGCCTTTGGACGGTCGAACAAGGCCGCAGCGGCACGCGCGAACAGGGCTTTGCGCAGGATCTGTTTACCCACCCCGCGGCTGACTTTCATCGCCAACGGGATCCGCGCAGCAACCGCGGCGAGGCGATGATCGAGGAATGGCACGCGAGTCTCCAGGCTGACCGCCATCGACGCCCGATCGACCTTGGTCAGGATGTCGTCAGGCAGATAGCCGGTGGCATCCTGGAGCATGGTCGCGACGCTGTCGTCGGCGATGTCGAGCAACCGCCGACTGGCAAGCGGTGCAGCGCCGATGACGGGGTTGGCCTCCCCCGCCCATTGGTCGAGAAAATCATCGTAAATATCGCCAAAGTCGCGGGCGTGGCCGGCAGTGCGCAACGCCTTGTGCAGTTTGGCGCCGAGGTTGGGGGCAATTCGCCCCGGAAGCGCGGTAGTGGCAGCGGTCCAGAAGCGCGAGGGGAGTTGGCCGAGCGTTGCGCTGGCGGCAGCCCGAAGCGGTTGCGGGACTTTGCGTAGCGAACGCCACATTGCCGGAGCGGAGACGTGACGGTTGTAGCCGGCGAACATTTCGTCGCCGCCGTCACCGGTAAGGGCAACGGTGACATCGCGGCGGGCGAAGCGGCTGACGATATAGGTCGGGATCTGCGAACTGTCGGCAAAGGGCTCGTCATAAACGCTTGGTAACAAAGGAATGACGTCGCGCGCTTCGGAAGCGGTTACGACTAGCTCGTGATGGATGGTGCCGAGGTGTTTGGCGACTGCGCGCGCGTCATCGGCTTCGTTATAGCCTGCCTCCTCGAACCCGATCGTGTAGGTGCGGACCGGCGTGCTGCTGCGCTGCTGGTAGAAAGCGGTGACCGCCGAACTGTCGATTCCACCCGACAGGAAGGCACCGACCGGGACATCGGCTACTGCCTGTCCGTCAATCGCAATGTTGAGCGCAGTTTCGAGCGCGGCCAACGCTTCGGTTTCGCTGGTGATGGGGTCAGCAAGCCCGGCGCGAACGACATTGGCGTAATCATAATAGCGCCGGATGTGCTTGGTCGGCGGGGCGTCGAACGGGTCGAGGTTGGTGAGCTTGAGGACGCTGCCGGGTTCGAGCTTGAACACATTGCGGTAAATGCTGAGCGGCCCCGGGACGTTGGTGCGCGCTGCAAAGACGTGGAGCGCCTGGCGATCGATCTCGGAATCGAAATCGGGATGGACGCGGATCGCCTTGAGTTCGGACGCAAAGACGAAATCGCGACCCGCCCAACCGTAGTAGAGGGGCTTTTCACCAAACCGGTCGCGGACCAGGCTGAGGGTGCGGTCGCGGCGGTCCCATGAAGCAAAGGCGAACATGCCGACCGAGCGATCGAGCGCGGCATCGAGCCCCCAGGCAGCAATCGCCTCGACCAGGGTCTCGGTATCCGAATGACCGCGCCATCCGCCTTCGGGGGCATGGCCTTCCCGGTCGAGCGTAGCGCGAAGCTCAGCGTGGTTGTAGATTTCGCCATTGTAACTGAGCGCGAACCGGCCATCGGATGACAGCATCGGCTGGTGACCGTGAGGCGACAGATCGACGATCGACAGGCGGCGGTGGGCCAGCCCAACACCGGCGTCGGCATCGATCCACACGCCCTCGTCGTCAGGACCACGGTGACGGATGGCGAGCGCCATGCGTTTGAGCAAGGCTGGATCAGGCGGTCGCTTGCTCCACAGGCCGGCAATTCCGCACAAGTCCGCATTTCCTTCACGTCATGATGAGCGGACAGCTTGTGATGACGGGGCGGCCAAGGGTCAACCGCCCCGCCAAGGTGAATTGGTAGGTTTCCGGCGAGGGGCGTCACGGAGCGGGTGCTCCCACAGCCTTTGAGTCTATTGGCTCGCGGAAGCTCGCACTCACCAACATCGGATGAGACAGCCCCCGGCTGTCTCAGCTCGTCCGGGGGACGATCGACCCCTCGATCCCCTCCCTTGTGCAAGGGAGGGGAGGTAGTTAGCGCTTAGGCGTCGTCTTCCATGTCCGGCCCGGCCATCAGCGCCTCGCCGACCTCGTCGGTCTTGCCGCGGATGGCGTCTTCGATCTTCTTGGCCTGATCGGGATTTTCGATCAGCCAGGTCTTCGAATTCTCGCGGCCCTGCCCCATGCGGATCGAATCGTAGCTGAACCAGGCCCCCGACTTGTCGACAATCCCGGCCTTGACGCCAAGGTCGAGGATTTCGCCGACCTTGCTCACGCCTTCGCCATACATGATGTCGAATTCGACCTGCTTGAACGGCGGCGCGACCTTGTTCTTGACGACCTTCACCCGGGTGGTGTTGCCGACGATATCGTCGCGATCCTTGATCTGACCGATACGGCGGATGTCGAGCCGGACCGACGCGTAAAATTTGAGCGCATTGCCGCCAGTGGTGGTTTCCGGATTGCCGTACATCACGCCGATTTTCATGCGCAATTGGTTGATGAAGATGACGGTGCATTTCGAGCGGCTGATCGATCCGGTCAGCTTGCGCAGCGACTGGCTCATCAAGCGCGCCTGGAGGCCGACGTGGCTGTCGCCCATCTCACCCTCGATTTCAGCGCGCGGCACTAATGCAGCGACCGAATCAATCACCAGCACGTCGATCGCGTTCGAGCGGACCAGGGTGTCGACAATCTCGAGCGCCTGCTCGCCAGTATCGGGCTGCGACACGATCAGCTCGTCAATATCTACCCCAAGCTTCTTGGCGTAGCCCGGATCGAGCGCATGTTCGGCATCAACAAAGGCGGCGGTCCCGCCAGTCTTCTGCGCTTCGGCGATGACGTGCAGCGCAAGTGTCGTCTTGCCTGAGCTTTCGGGTCCGTAAATCTCGATCACCCGGCCACGCGGCAACCCGCCGACGCCAAGCGCGATGTCGAGCCCGAGGCTGCCGGTCGAGATGGTCTCGATCTCGATCTTCTCGCGGCTTCCGAGCTTCATCGCCGAGCCCTTGCCGAACGCGCGGTCGATCTGCGCCAAGGCGGCTTCAAGTGCTTTCGCGCGATCCATGCTTCCCGATTCTCCGGTCGTTCCGACGACTTTCAGCTGCGCTGCCATGACCCCTGTCTCCTCGTCAATCGATCCGCTTAATGCGAACCCGATTAAGGGTCGTGTATATGATTTGTTCTACGAGAACAAGAGAAGAACATTGAATTGGATTCGGACGCCAATCAGGCGGCGTTCTGCTCCAGCGCAGCGTCGATCGCCGGGGTCACACGATCAATCGTGTAGGGCTTGTCGATCATTGGCACGCGGGCGAATTCTGGCGGCGGCGGATCGACATGGCCGCCGCTGGCGAGGACGAACGGGATGCCCTTTTCGCGCAGCCGAGTCGCGACCGGCCAGACGCTCTCGCCCTTCAGATTGACGTCGAGGATCGCAATGTCGAAATCGGACGTCTCGCACGCATCGAGCGCCTCGCCGACGGATTCGCAAATGGCGCTGATCTGATGCCCGAGAGACAGGAGGAAATCCTCCAGCATCATCGAGATCAATGGCTCGTCTTCGACGATTAAGATGTTACGCTGATTACCCACCACGGGAGGAATAGCAGTCGTTTCGGCTGTGACCAGCCCTATTTTGCGGCCGCCGCTCCGAGCACGCTGCGCACTGCCTCGGCAAGCTCGATCATCGAGAATGGCTTGGGCAGGAAAGCGACATTGTCGATATCGATCGATTTACGCAATTGCTCCTCGGCATAGCCCGACATGAACAAGATCGGCAGGTCGGGCCAATCCTTACGCGCGACGCGAACCATCGTCGGTCCGTCCATCACCGGCATGACGACATCGCTGATCAGCAAATCGACATGCTCACCGCTCGCCAGCAGCTCAAGTGCATCCTCGCCGTTACTCGCGCTCATTACCTTGTAACCGTGGCGGGTCAGCCCGCGCTCAGTCACGGTGCGAACCATATGCTCATCCTCGACCAACAGGATGGTGCCCGAGCCCCAAAGCTCGCTTTCAGCCGGCTTGGCCGGGAGTCGCGCCTTGGGGCTCTTAGCCTCGGCCTCGTGCGCGGGAAGATAGATGGTGAAGCAGGTGCCCTCCCCGACTTTGGAATCGGCGAAGATGAAGCCGCCCGATTGCTTGACGATGCCATAGACGGTCGACAGCCCGAGCCCGGTACCCTTGCCGACCTCCTTGGTGGTGAAGAATGGCTCGAACACCTTGCCCAGCACGCCGGGCGCGATCCCGGTGCCGCTGTCGGTGATCGACAATGCGGCATAGTCGGCCACGGGGAGGATGTCCGACCCGAGTTCGGCGACCTGGTTTGCTTTGACCGAATAGGTCTGGATGGTGACCGTCCCACCGCCCTTCCCCGCCATCGCATCGCGCGCATTGACCGCGAGGTTGACGATCACCTGCTCGAGTTGGCCCGGATCGGCGCGGACCGGGAACAGGTCGCGACCATGCTTCAATGCCAGCTGGACGGTTTCGCCGAGCAGGCGCTTTAATAAATGCGATACTTCGCTGACCACGTCGGGCAATTGCAGCACTTGCGGACGCAAGGTCTGCTGGCGCGAGAAAGCGAGCAATTGGCGGGTCAGCCCGGCAGCGCGGTTGGAGTTCGACTTGATCTGCTGAATGTCGTCATAATCGCTGTCGCCGGGCGTGTGGCGCATCATCATCAGGTCGCAATGGCCGATGATCGCGGTCAGGATATTGTTGAAATCGTGCGCAACGCCGCCCGCCAACTGGCCGACCGCCTGCATTTTAGTCGCCTGCGCCACCTGCCGCTTGAGCTTGGCTTCCTCGCTATTGTCCTTGAGCAGGATCAGCACGGCGGCGTCGCCGAGCCCGCGAAGGCCGGCGACGGTTAACGCGACCGGTTCGCCCGGCTGGGCGTTGAGGCGGATAGGCAAATCACGCGACATTGCCGGGCCGCGCGCATTACGCCGCACCGCGTCGGCCACCGCGGCCTTATCCTCCTTGGCCACCAGATCGCCCGGATAGACGGTCGAATGATCATCCTTGATCCCGCCCGCAGTCTTGAACGCCTTGTTCATCGTCAGGAAGCGGCCGTCGCGATCGACCAGGGCCAGGCCGAGCGGAAGCAGCTCCAGCAACGCCTGCACGTTGGCCGAATCGGGCTGCGACGGTTCGACCCGATCAATCAGCAGCATAAGCCCCGCGCCATCGCCCTTGTCGGCATCAACCGGGACATGGATCAGCCGCATCGGCGGCGCGCCTTCGCCTTCACTGACCAGGTGGAGCGATTCGTCGCTGGCGGTGACGAGGTCGGCGAAATTGCGCAGCTGATCGTCGAACGCCGCGCCGATCGCGCGCTCGGCGAACATCCGGTTGGCGGCGACGATCCGGCCATTTCCATCGACTGCCGCGGCGAGCACCCCGCTGCGCGCGAACAATTCGCCTTCTAGGCCCGAGATCCGTTTAACCAGAGTGGCGAGCAAGTCGGGTTCGCCACGGTCATATTTCCACAGCAGCAAGTCGCCGCGCGCGCCGACCCGCTCGACGTTGACCGGGGCGGGCTGGTCACGCAGCGCGACCAAAGCATCGCTCGCCTGTCCGTCGCGCCACGCCGCCGAGCGGAGCGTCTTGAGCTGGACCAAAGCGTCGTCGCTTTCGCCGACATTCTCGGGCAGCAAATCGCCAAAGCGGGTGCGGTACGCGGCGTTGGCCGAGAGCAAGCGACCGCTGGCATCGCTCAGCGCCGCCGCATCGCGCGACAGGTTGAGCACCGCGGCGGCAAGCCCGAAATCGGGCACCGGGAGCGGCGCGACCATCACCCCGGCGCGGACCGATCGCCGTTCGAGCACGAACGCCGCGACCAGCATTGCCACCACCCCGGCGAGGAACAGCCCGGCGAACATCGGCTCACCAACCGCCGCAAACAGCAAGGCCCCGCTCGCCGCCGCCGCCGCGACCAAAGCCGGTACCAGCCAGCTTAGGCCGCTAGGCGGCTCGGCTTCGAGCAAGGCGATTTGCCGATCGAGCATCAGGAGCGCGCGCTTACCAGATTCTCACCCGCGTCTCGGGCGAGAGGTAGAGCGCCTGGCCGGGCTTGACGTCATAGGCGCCGTACCACGGGTCCATGTTGCGGACGACCGAGACGCGCTGCGCCGATGGCGAATGCGGATCGGTCAACAACCGCTGACGAAGATTGGCCTCGCGATAGTTGCGACGCCACACCTGCGCCCAGCCGAGGTAGAACCGCTGGTCGCCGGTCATCCCATCGATCACCGGTGCCGGCTGGCCATTGAGCGACGCAATGTATGCGTCGTGAGCAAGGCTGAGGCCCGCGAGATCGGCGACATTCTCGCCCATCGTCAATTTGCCCTGAACGTGCATCCCCGGCAGCGGCTCGTATGCGTCATATTGCTTGCCGAGATTGTCGAGCCGGGCGTTGAACGCCGCAACATCGGCAGCAGTCCACCAGTCACTGAGACGACCCGACTTGTCATATTTAGCGCCTTGGTCATCGAAGTGATGGCTCAGCTCATGCCCGATCACCGCACCGATGCCGCCATAGTTGATCGCGGGATCGGCATTGGGATCGAAGAACGGCGGCTGGAGGATCGCTGCCGGGAAGACGATCTCGACCATCCCGAAATTGGCGTAGGCGTTGATCGTCATCGGGGTCATGCCCCATTCCCAGCGATAGATCGGCTGGCCGAGCTTACCGATGTTGTAGGCATAATCGAACGCATTGGAGCGCATCGCATTGCCCAGCGCGTCGCCGCGATCGACGACGAGTGCCGACATATCGCGCCAGCGATCAGGATAGCCGATCTTGGGCGTGAATGCGGCAAGTTTCTCATGCGCCTTGACCTTGGTCGCAGGAACCATCCAGTCGAGCTTGTCAATTCGCCGGTCCATTGCACCGATCACATTCTTGACCAGTTGGTCGGCCGCAGCCTTGGTTTCAGGCGGATAATATTGCGCGACGTAGAGCTTGCTGACGTCATCCTGGAGAACGCCAGTGGTGAAGTCGACGGCGCGCTTCCAGCGCACTTCCTGCTCGGGCGTTCCCGACAACGTCGTGCCGTAGAAAGAGAAGCTCTCCTTGTCGAAAGCGCTCGGCAGGTACGCCGAATAACTGTCGAGGCTGCGGATCAGCAACTGATCCTTGAGCACGCCAAGCGGAGCCTTGTCGATCAGCGCCGCAATCCTTGAAATCGCGCTCGGCTGGGCGACGATGATCGAGCCGACGCCCTGCGCGCCGCTTTCGCGGACCATGCGGGTGAAGTCATAGCCCGGTGCCGATTTGGAGAGCTCGGCCAGCGTCATCTTGTTGTAGGTTTTGGTCGCGTCGCGGCTTTCGATCCGGGTCCAGCTGCCTTGCGCAATCTGGGTCTCGAAATCGAGGATTGCTTTGGCGCGCGCGGCTGCATTGGGTTCGCCAGCGAGCGTCAGCACGTTGGTCAGATGCTGGAGATATTTCCCGCGAGTCTCGACGATCTTGGCGTCGGTCTTGAGGTAATAATCGCGGTCCGGCATGCCGAGTCCCGACTGGCCGAGCGAGAGGATATATTCCTCGGGATTCTTGTCATCCTGACCGACATAGCCGCCGAACGGGGTGCCGACGCCCATCTTGCCCGCAGCCGCATAGAGCGACGCAAGCCCGGCCTTCGATTTCAACCCGCTGATCTGGTTCAGCCACGGCTTGATCGGCGCCAGGCCCTTCGCCTCGATCGTCGGCTGGTCCATGAAGCTGGCATAAACCGCGCCGATCCGGCTGCTGGGGTCCTGCGCCGCATTTTCGATCAGGCTCTTGGTCCGCTCACGCGAAATATCGTCGAGATAGGTGAACATGCCGTAGTTCGACTTGTCGGCCGGGACCGGCGTGCTCTTCGCCCAGGTGCCATTGGCATAATCGTAGAAATTATTGCCCGGGACGACCGACGTATCCATGCCCGTCTTGTCGAAGCCGAAGCTGCCGATCGTCGCCTTGGGGCCGGCGGGCGCTTCAACCGGCGGCGCGGTTTCCACCATTGGGGCGGTCATCGGCGCAGGCAGTGGCTGGGTCGCGCAGCCCGCGAGGGCGGCGGTGGACGCCAATAGGATGGTCAGCTTAGTCATCGAACACTCCAGATTGAAACTTTGAAAGTCGCGCGCGGTTGAGTGGGGTGTAGCGCGCACAAGTCACCAGCGGCAAACGACAATCGACCTGCCGGGGACGACGAACGGCAGGAAGCTGTCAACCACGATTGCGCATGATTCGGCCTTGCTCGCGCTTCCAGTCGCGTTCCTTGATCGTCTCGCGCTTGTCGTGAACCTTTTTGCCGCGAGCCAGCGCGAGCTCGATCTTGGCCCGACCGCGCGAGTTGAAATAGATCGACAGCGGGACAAGCGTCAGCCCCTGGCGGTGGATCGCGCCGTTCAACTTGTTGATTTCGCGGGTCTTGAGCAGCAAGCGGCGGCGGCGGCGCGGCTCATGATCGGCATAGCCGCGATTGCCATATTGCGGGATCGAAGAGTTGATCAAATAGACCTGTTCATCCTCGACCGTGGCATAGCTCTCCGCGATCGACCCTTCACCGGTGCGCAGCGCCTTGACCTCGGTACCCATCAATTCAATCCCGGCCTCGAACCGTTCCTCGACAAAATAATCGTAGCGCGCGCGCCGGTTCTCGGCGACGACTTTTGCTTTGTCGAACTGGGGCGGAAGCGGCTTGGCCATGGGCGAGTGCACATAGGGAGTGTGCCCACCGAACGGAAGCGGCTAAAGACGCGCTCCCCGACGGTATCGGGCGGCGCTGCACTGACAACGATAGAGGATGAGGACGGACTGGATGAGAGAAATTGCGCTTGGTGAGGTGATCAATAACCCTGAATGGCTGCCGCACACGTACAATCTGGACGGCACGACGTTGACCTTCGTCGAGGTGCCGCGCGCGGCCCGGTCCGAGCTTCGCTTCCTGTTCGACGAGCATTTTCGCGACCAGTACACCAAGACCAATGTTGCGTTTCAAGCCGTGTCCGATGCGGTCGATGCGGCACCGAGAGCGCCAATTCAGCTGATTTTTCACACCTCATTTTGCGGATCGTCGCTGCTGGCGCGGGCGCTCGAGATCCCCGGTACCGCTTCGTCGATGCGCGAACCCGCGATTCTCATTAACCTCGCCAACCGGCTAATCAAGAGCGACGACCAGGCCAACGCCGAGCGGCTCGAAGTCGCTTTGCGCCTGCTCGAACGTCCCTTTGCAGCGGGCGAATCGGTCGTATCCAAGCAATCCAATTTCGCCAACCGGGTGATCTATCCGATTCTTCGAGCGCGACCCGACAGCCGCGCGGTCCTGCTGCACTCAGATCTTGAAACCTACCTCATATCGCTCCTTAAGCGCGGCATGTGGGGCAGGATATTGGGCCGCAAATTGTTCACCAACATGATCAGCTGGAGCAAGCTCGAGCTGGGCATGAGCGAAGACGAAATTCTCGAGCTGACCGATATGCAGGTCGCCGCGCTAGCTTTTCTGATGCAGATCCACCACTTCCACAGCCTGGTAAAGACGTTCGGGCCGCGCGTGATGATGCTCGATTCGAGCGCGTTGTTCGGCAGTCCGGCAGCGACGCTCGATCGGGTCATGACCTTTTTCGACCTTGGCCTGACCGGGCAGGATGCAACCGACATCGCCAATGGCCCGATCTTCGCCAAGCACAGCAAGTTTGCCGATCGCGATTATAGCGTCGAGGAGCGCCGGCGCGACACCGCATCGGTCGGGGAGGCCAATGCCGAAGAATTAGCCATGGTCACCAAATGGATCGCCGCCGTCGCTGGCCACCACGGGGTCTCGCTTCCGCCACGCGCAATGTCGACGTCATGAACCGGGCCGCTTCCATTGGTGAAATAGTCCGCAATCCGGAATGGTTGCCGCACGCTTTTGATGCCGATGGTCAGATGCTGACTTTGGTGCATGTGCCCCGCACCGCGCGCTCGCAGCTGATGTTCCTGTTCGACCAGCATTATGGGGGCAAATTCACAAAAATTAGCTTTGCCGGCAAGTCGGTGGCGGCGGCGATGGAAGCCGACAGCGGCGCGGCGATTGCAGCGCCACTCCATTTCATCTTTCACACCTCATTTTCGGGCTCGTCGTTGCTAGCGAAGGCTCTCGAAATTCCCGGCACCGCCAGTTCGATGCGCGAACCGGCGATCTTCGCCAGCCTCGCCAACAAAGTGATCCGCCGCGATGGCGAGGCCAGTGCCGAACGCCTCGAGCTTGTCCTGCAGTTGGTAGAGCGCCCGTTTTCGGCAGGTGAAAAGGTGGTCGCGAAACAATCCAGTTTCGCCAATCGGCTGGCGGACCAGATTCTCGAAACGCGCCACCTGACCCGCACATTGCTGCTCTACTCCGACGTCGAAACCTATCTCATCTCGTTGCTCAAGCGCGGCATGTGGGGCAGGATTTGGGGCCGCAAATTGTTTATCAATTTGAGGAGCTGGAGTACACTCAAGCTCGACCTCGGCGCGGACGAAATATTGGAGCTGACCGATATGCAGGCGGCGTCGCTGGCGTGGCTGATGCAAGTTCACCATTTCAACGAATTGGCAGAAAAGTTCGGGCCGCGCGTCATGCTGCTCGAATCAGACCAGCTGTTCGCCACTCCAGCGGCAACGCTCCATCAAGTCATGAACTTCTTCGACTTTGGCCTGACCGAGCAGGATGCGAGCGACATTGCCGATGGCCCGATCTTTGCCAAGCACAGCAAGTTTGCCGATCGAGATTATAGCGTCGAAGAGCGCCGGAGCGACACCGCAACGGTCGGCAAAGCTCATGCCGAAGAATTAGCGATGGTCGCCAAATGGATCGCCACCGTCGCCGATCATCACAAAATCAAGCTCCGCCCCACGGCGTCGATCACCTAGCGGGTACGAGACCGTCAAATCAGCCCCGCATGCGCCAGTGCCGCATAGACTGCCGCTTCCGAGGCCTCGGACGGCGGAGTCATCGGGGCGCGCAGGTCGGTCGGGAAGTCGCGCACTTTTGATAGCGCATATTTAGCCGGACCGGGCGAGGCGTCGGTGAACATCGCCATGTGGAGGGGGTAGAGGCGGTCCTGGAGCGCCAGCGCCTCATCCCATCGTCCCTCCCGCATCGCTTCTTGAAACTGGGCACATAATTTAGGCGCGACGTTGGCGGTGACCGATATGCAGCCGACCCCGCCCATCGCGCTGAAGCCGAGCGCCATGTCGTCATTGCCGCTCAATTGGATGAATTCCGCACCGCACGCCGCGCGCTGGGCCGACACGCGGGCGAGATTGCCGGTGGCGTCCTTTACCCCGATTACGTTGGGAAGATGCGCAAGGCGCTCCATTGTCTCGACCGAAATGTCGGTGATGGTCCGCGACGGCACGTTGTAGAGAATCACCGATATGTCGAGATCGGCCACTGCCGCGAGGTGAAGATAGATGCCGTCCTGGTTGGGGCGGTTGTAATAAGGCGGGACGTGGAGCGCAGCGTCCGCCCCGGCATCCTTCGCGGCGCGGGTCAGCTCGATTGCGTGCGCCGTGTTGTTCGAGCCGCAGCCTGCAAGCACTTTCACGCGGCCCGCCGCCGCTTCGACGGCCAGCTC
>JBKJUB010000020.1:0-7468 GCA_046590765.1 Sphingomicrobium sp.
ATCGACCAGCCCGCGCAAATTGGTGAAACCCGCAACCTTGATCCCGTCCTCGCCTTTGCTCCCGACCGGCGCCCAAGCTTGCCCGAACCCGAGCTTGGCGGCTTCCTTCAGCCGCAGCGCCGCATGCGCCACCGGGCGGACTTCGCCCGACAACGCGATTTCGCCCATCACGATCGCAGCCTGCGGCACCGAGCGCTCACTCATCGCCGAGACCAATGCCGCCGCGACCGCCAGATCGGCGGCCGGATCTGTCAAGCGGTAACCCCCGGCGACGTTGAGATAGACTTCGACCGTCGCGAAGCTCAGCCCGCACCGCGCTTCGAGCACCGCCAAAATCATCGCCAGCCGTCCTGAGTCCCAACCCACCGCCGCGCGGCGCGGGGTTGCACCGCTTGCCAGCCGCACGGTCAGCGCCTGGATTTCGACCAGCACCGGCCGTGTCCCCTCGAGCGCGGGGAAGATCGCGGTCCCGCTGACCGCGTCGTCGCGGCTCGTGAGGAACAGGCTCGACGGATTGGCGACTTCGGCCAGGCCGCCCTCCTCCATTGCGAACACGCCAATCTCGTCGGTCCCGCCATAGCGGTTCTTGACCGCACGCAGGATCCGATACTGGTGGCTGCGCTCGCCTTCGAAGCTCAGCACCGTGTCGACCATATGCTCGAGCACGCGCGGGCCCGCGATACTGCCGTCCTTGGTGACATGGCCGACCAGCACCACCGCTGAGTCGCTCTGCTTGGCGAAGCGCACCAGCTCCTGCGCCGACGCGCGCACCTGGCTGACCGTCCCCGGGGCGCCCTCGATCAGGTCGCTGTGCATCGTCTGGATTGAATCGATCACTACCAAAGCGGGCGGCTCGCCGTCGCTCAAGGTGGTCAAAATATCGCGGACACTCGTCGCGGCCGCCAGTTCGACCGGCGATCCGCCAAGCCCGAGCCGGAGTGCGCGCAGCCGCACCTGATTGGCGGCCTCCTCGCCCGAGACATAGACGACCCGGCTCCCCGCCTTGGCCAGCTTGGCCGCGACCTGCAGCAGCAGGGTCGACTTGCCGATCCCCGGATCGCCGCCGACCAGCATCGCCGATCCCGGGACGATCCCGCCGCCGATCGCGCGGTCGAATTCGGCAATCCCCGACGCCAGCCGTTCAGGCAGCGCGACCTCGTCATCGAGCGAACTGAGCGTGATCGCGCGCCCGCCGCCCGACAGATCATGCTTGGCGGTGAAAATGTTGGTCACCGTCGCTTCCTCGACCAACGTATTCCACTCGGCACAGTCGGCGCATTGCCCCTGCCAGCGATGGCTCGATGACCCGCATGCCTGGCAGACATAGACTTTCTTGGGCTTGGCCATGGCAGCCACATTGACGTGAACGAAGCAAGAACGCAAGCGCGCCGCTTGTGGTCGCCGAACCTGCCAGCTACGCGGCTTGGATGACCCTCCTCCCCGCGCCGCTGCGGATCGCCGAATTCAGGCTCTATTGGATCGCCCGTTTTGCCGCGGTGCTGGCGACGATGGGGATGGTCGTGATCATCGGCTACCAGGTCTACGACCTCGCCCGCGCCGCGCCTTCGGCGGGCGGTTATGGCATGTCGATCCGCGCCGCCTCGTTCCAGCTCGGCTTGCTTGGCCTGTCGCAATTCGTGCCGCTTGCCTTGCTCACCCCGGTCGCGGGGTGGGTCGCCGACCGGTTCGAGCGGCGGACGGTGGCGCGGCTTGCCAATGCAATCGACATGATGATTGCGCTCGGCCTTGGCTGGTTGACCGCGACCAACGCGCTCAGCCTGCCGATCCTGTTCGCCTTCGCCGCGATGCACGGCATTGCCCGCGTGTTCGTCGGACCGGCGATGTCGGCGGTCACCCCCAACATCGTCCCCGCCAAGATACTGCCCGAGGCGATCGCGATGAGTTCGATCGCGTGGCAGGTTGCCTCTGTCGGTGGCCCCGCACTCGGCGGCTTCCTCTACGCGTCCGACCCGGCGCTGCCTTACTGGGTGTCTGCGGGGCTGATGCTCGTAGCGATCATCGCGATCAGCCCGATCCGTCCCATCAATCCGCCACCGATTGCCGGCAACGCCCATCCGCTGCGCCAGATGCTCGATGGGCTAACCTATGTCCGCCTGCACCGCTTCTTGCTCGGCGCGATCACGCTCGATCTGTTCGCGGTGCTGCTCGGCGGCGCGACCGCAATGCTTCCGGTCTATGCGCGCGATATCCTCAAGGTCGGGACAGAAGGCCTCGGTTTGCTCCGGGCTGCTCCTGCGGTCGGTGCCTCGGCCCTCGCGCTCTATTACGCTTGGGTGCCCCTCAAGCGGAATGTCGGGGTCAAGATGCTGCTCGCGGTTGGCGGGTTCGGCGCGATGACCATCCTGTTCGGGCTGTCGCGCAGCATGGCGCTGTCGCTTGGTGCGCTCGCCTTGCTCGGCATGTTCGACATGCTCTCGGTCTACGTTCGCTCGAGCCTGGTCCAGCTTCATACCCCGGACGAAATGCGCGGGCGGGTGTCGGCGGTGTCCGGGCTTGCGATCTCCGCCTCCAACGAGCTTGGCGAAATGCAGTCCGGGCTCGCCGCCGGATTACTCGGCCCGACACTGGCCGTCGTCACTGGCGGCGCGGCAGCCATTGTCGTTGCGGTCGGATGGGCCATATTCTTTCCTGAACTTCGCGAAGCGCGCACTTTTGACCCGCCGGCACCGACCGGTCCTCTGCAAGGAGAGACAGCATGAAGGCCAATTCGATCCTCGAAACCATCGGCAACACCCCGCACATCCGGCTGAGCCGCATGTTCCCGGACGCCGAGGTGTGGGTGAAGTCGGAACGGGCCAATCCCGGCGGGTCGATCAAGGATCGCATTGCGTTGGCAATGATCGAAGATGCCGAGAAGAGCGGCAAATTGAGGCCCGGCGGGACAATCGTCGAGCCGACCAGCGGCAATACCGGGGTCGGCCTTGCCATGGTCGCCGCGGTAAAGGGCTACAAGCTCATACTCGTCATGCCCGACAGCATGTCGATCGAGCGTCGCCGCCTGATGCTGGCCTATGGCGCGACCTTCGAGCTGACCGATCGTGCTACGGGCATGCAGGGGGCGGTCGATCGCGCGACAGAGCTGGTCAGCGAACTCGATAATGGCTGGATGCCGGCCCAGTTCGACAATCAAGCCAATGTCGAGGTCCACGTCCGCACCACCGCGCAGGAAATCCTCGCCGACTTCCGCGACGCACCGTTCGACGCAATGGTCACCGGCATCGGCACCGGCGGCCACATCACCGGCATTGCGCGCGTGCTGAAAAAGGAATGGCCGTCGATGAAGGTTTTCGCGGTCGAGCCGGCGCTGTCGCCGATCCTCAACGGCGGCAAGCCCGGCCCGCACCCGATCCAGGGCATCGGTGCCAATTTCATCCCCTCGATCCTTGATCGCGGCCTGATCGACGAGGTGATCGACATGGACGCCGGCGAAGCCAAGGACTTTGCCCGCCGCGCGGCAGCTGAGGAAGGCATGCTGATCGGAATCTCGTCAGGCGCAAGTCTCGCCGCAGTGGCGCGCAAACTGCCCGAACTTGGCGCCGACGCGAAGGTGCTGACCTTCAATTATGACACTGGCGAGCGCTATTTGTCGGTGGCCGACTTCCTGCCCGAAGAAGATGCTTAAATTAACAAAAACCGCGTTCGTTTGAGACGCTGTTAACTCCTCGCCTGCCATAACTCTGCCGTGGAGTAAGGGTATTGGACAATGCGTAGGAGCAGATTCGCCACGACGATCAAGTCGGTTGACCGAGATCCGCGCGCCGGGTGGCTCGAAACCCTGTCGTTTGACCTACGTACCTCGGCCACTGGCGATGAATCGGTGATCGCCGAACAGCGTGTTGCCCAGCTTACCTTTGTCCCCTTGCTGCTTGGCGTCGCCCATCTCATCTCGACCGCCGCTATCGTGCTTCATTACGGCTTCGGCATTCCATCGTACGTCGCCCCCTATTTATTCGTGCCCGCCGCAGTCGCGCTGATGTTCGACATTGCCGCGCTGAGTTTCATGCGGATGTACGAGCGGTTCGACATTTCGCCGCGCAATGTCACCATAGCCATGTCGCTTGTGGTATTCCTGTCGTGCAGCCTGTGGTCGCTGGTTGGCAATGCCGCCGCCTCGCTGCCTTATTCTTCGCAATCGGGCATTCTTTCGCTGGTGATTGGATCGGTGATTGTTGCCAGCGCGGTTGCGGTTAGCAATTCGCCGGTGCTCGCGGTCGTCTGCGCCTTCGTCGGGACGGTTGGAGCGGCGATCTTCAGCGGCGATCTTGCGGTAGTTGGCGGAATCAGCACGATGTCGATAGTCGTTGTCGCTTACAGCGTCGGCAGCGCGCGCAAGATGATTGCCAGCGCGCGCAAGCGGTTGGTGCTCGACAATGAGGCGCACAAGGCGCTCCACTTCGTCACCGAATTTGAAAATAGCGGTCGCGGCTGGTTCTGGGAAACCAACAGCCAGGGCACCTTGTCCTACGTCTCGGAGCAGTTGGCCGAAGATTTTGAAACCCAGCCCGAGGCGCTACTCGGTCGCCAGTTCACCGCCTTGCTGTCGGTCGACGCGGGCCCCGACACCGAATTCCGGGAAGAACGCACGCTTGGCTTTCACCTCTCGGCGCGTTTCCCCTTCTCCGACGTGATCGTTCGCGCCGCTACCAATGACGACGTTCACTGGTCGCTGTCGGGCAACCCGATTTTTGACGACAACGGCCGCTTCATGGGCTTTCGCGGCATCGGTACCGACCTTACCGAGCAGCGACGCTCGGAGCAGGAAATAACCCGCCTCGCGCGGTTCGACTCGCTGACCGGCCTTCCCAACCGCGCCATGATGCGCCAAACCCTTGAGGAGGCATTGCGCAACGCAGCGCGCCGTCAAAAAGGCTGCGCCTTGTTCCTGATCGATCTTGATCGCTTCAAGAACGTCAACGATACGCTCGGCCATCCGATCGGCGACGCGCTGCTGCGCCAGGTCGCGGAACGGCTCAAGTCGGTGATGGGGGTTCACGGCCAGGTCGGGCGTCTGGGCGGCGACGAGTTTAAGGCAGTGCTTCCAGGAACGGTCGAAACCGGCCTGCTCGAATCGCTCGCCAAGACGCTGATCGAGCAAGTCTCGCGCCCGTATACGATCGAGGGCCACAAGGTGACAATCGGTGCTTCGGTCGGAATCTCGATCGGCGATCCGGGCCGCGCCTGTGCCGATGCATTGGTTCGCAACGCCGATCTCGCGCTTTATGCGGCCAAGGCTGCGGGTCGCGGCCAGCATTTCTTTTACGAACAATCGATGCATAGCGAAGCGACCGACCGCCAGGCGCTTGAGAACGACCTGCGCCAGGCGATCGACCGCAACGAGCTTTCAGTCGTCTACCAGCCGATCGTCCGCACAGCGGGCGAGGATGTCTGCGGATTCGAGGCTTTGGTGCGATGGCAACACCCCGCACGCGGCCCGATTGGCCCCGACAAATTCATCCCGCTCGCCGAAGAATGCGGGATGATTGAAAAGATCGGCACCTTCGTGCTCCGGACCGCGGTCGAGGAGGCCAGCCACTGGCCCGACCAGGTACGCATTGCGGTCAACCTTTCGCCAATCCAGTTCAACAATCCGGCGATTATCGCCACTGTCGCCGCCGCTTTGTCCGATCACAAGCTGCGCGCCGAACGGCTCGAGCTGGAGATCACCGAAGGGGTGTTTCTGGCCGACAATGACGCGACGGACGAGACCTTTGCCAACTTGAAAGCGCTCGGCGTGCGGCTCGCGCTCGATGATTTCGGCACCGGTTACTCGTCGCTCGGCTATTTGAAGAAAGCGCCATTCGACAAAATCAAGATCGACCAGAGTTTCGTCCGCGGCGCCGCGTCGCGTGACAATCGCAACTCGGCGATCATCCGCGCGATTGTCACGCTGGCCGAAAGCCTGGGCATGGACACCACGGCCGAGGGTGTCGAAACCCACGACGATCTCCAGTTGATTCGCGAACTTGGCGTCAGTCAGGTTCAGGGTTTCATTTTCGGTCGCCCGGCCGACGGCGCTGCCGCTCGGGAACTGGCGTCGAAACTCAATGTCGAGGCCGACGGCTTCGCTTGTGTCCGCGAGCCGCGTCAAAGTCTCATGCGCCGCGCGCTCACCGCCATCAATGGCGATACCATCGAGATTCGGCTGCGCAACATTTCTGCAATGGGGGCCTTGGTCGAATGCAATTCGCCCGTCGCACCGGGCACGCAATTGACGATCGACATCGTCGGCGTCGGCCCGGTCGTGGGCACCGTCCGCTGGGCGCAGGCCAACCGTTTCGGGATGATGTTTGACGAAGTGTTCGAAGTCGCCCGCCTTGCCCCCCGTCGCGAGAAGCTAAACGACGTGACCATGCTCTCGCCGTGGCACGCCGCCGATCGAAGCAAGCTCGCCGGGTAGCCTAACCGCTTAGAAGGCCTCCACCGGCAACGCCATCACGCTTTCCGCGCCAGCCTCGACCTTCTTGCGCAGGGTCGACGCCGCGACCAGTTCGCGCTGCGCGAAATAGCGCGCGGTGATGATTTTGGTCTCGTGGAAGCCCTTGTCCTCGCCGGCCTGATCCTTGAGCCGCGCCGACACGCTGGCCATCTTGAGCCACATCCAGCCGAGCGAGACGAGGCCCATCAACTGCATGTAGGCATAAGCGCCCGCACCCGCATTGTTAGGGTCGGCCATCCCATTTTGTGCCAGCCACATCGTCGCTGCCTGCAAATGCTGGACCGCACCTTCTAGTGGTTCGGCGATTCCCGCAGGATCGCCCGCGGCCTTGGCATCGGCAATGTCGCGTCCGAGCAGATCGAAAAAGGCACGAATGCCGCGTCCGCCATCCTTGCCGATCTTGCGACCGACCAGGTCCATCGCCTGGACGCCATTGGTGCCCTCGTAAATTTGCGCGATTCGGGCATCGCGGACGAATTGGTCCATGCCCCATTCGCGGATGTAGCCGTGCCCGCCAAACACTTGCTGCGCATTGACCGCCGTCTCGAACCCGCGGTCGGTCAAATAACCTTTGATCACCGGGGTGAGCAGCGAAATGAGGTCGTCCGATGACTGACGCTCCTCCTCGGTCTGCGCCTGGCGTGACAGGTCGACCTGCAGCGCGCCCCACAGGATCAGCGCGCGCGCCGCCTCGTTGAACGCCTTGCCCTCCATCAGCATGCGGCGGACGTCGGGGTGGACAAAGAGGTTGTCGGCCTTGGCGTCGGGGTCACGATCCTCGGGCTTCAAGGCGCGGCCCTGCTTGCGATCCTTCGCGTACATGACGGCATTCTGATAGGCGACTTCACCCATCGCGAGGCCCTGCATACCAACCCCGAGCCGCGCCGCATTCATCATGATGAACATCGCCGCCAGGCCCTTCTCGGGTTCGCCAACCAGCCAGCCCTTGGCGCCGTCATAATTCATCACGCAGGTCGAATTGCCGTGGATCCCCATCTTATGCTCGATCGA